>NZ_JARESX010000008.1:0-153983 GCF_046026435.1 Paraburkholderia sp. RL17-381-BIF-C
GGCTGGCGGTGTGAAGCCGCTTTCTTTGCTTACTTTCTTTGCGGCAGGCAAAGAAAGTGAGTGCCGCCCCGCACAGGGGCAACGCCAATAGACCACCAGGAATTCAAGGAAAGGCCAAAACCCGAAAGAACAAAGCCACAACCCGCCGAGCAAACAAAAAACCCCTCATAGCGCCCCAGCCCAATTTGTGCTTTACTTTTCGGCAGCCCCATAAAAAAACCGCAGCACCCTCATCGGACCCACGAACAGGCAGCTGAAGGCGAACAACAAAACGGAAGGTCCGGTCTCACCCCATAAGGAGACAACTTCATGGCGATCAGCATCAGTCTGACGGTGAATGGCGCGCCCATCAGCGCCTCAATCGACCCTGGCACACTGCTAGTCCAGTTCCTTCGCGATCAACTCCGGCTCACCGGCACGCACGTCGGCTGCGATACGGCCCAGTGCGGCGCATGCACTGTCCATCTGAACGGACGCGCGATCAAAGCCTGCAACATCCTCGCAGTGCAAGCCGAAGGCGCGGAGATCACCACCATCGAAGGACTCGCCAAAGACGGCGCGCTGCATCCCATGCAGGCAGCCTTCAAACACTGCCACGGACTGCAATGCGGCTTCTGCACCCCCGGCATGGTGATGAGCGCGGTTTCGCTCGTGCAGCGCCAGCCGAATCTCACCGGCGACGACGTGCGCGCCCAACTCGACGGCAATCTGTGCCGCTGTACGGGGTATCACAACATCGTCAAGGCAGTGCTCGAAGGCGCCGAGGGCATGAAGTCCGCCGGCACGGCCAACGCCGCCGCGAACGCGCAAGCCAATGCACCGGCCACTGCCTGAGGAGCCGACGATGAACGCACCCGAAACCCATCTGATCGGCGCTTCCGTCGAACGTAAGGAAGACTATCGGTTCCTGACCGGCAACGGTCAGTACACCGACGACATCGTCCTGCCCCAGCAAACCTACGCCGTGTTCCTGCGCTCGCCCTACGCGCACGCGAAGATCAACAGCATCGATACCGCCGCGGCCAAACAGTCGCCCGGCGTGGTCGCGATCTTCACCGGCGCGGACATGGCGGCCGACAACGTCGGCGGGCTGCCGTGCGGCTGGCTGATTCACAGCACCGACGGCAAACCGATGAACGAGCCGCCGCATCCGATCATCGCGCATACGAAAGTGCGTCACGTCGGCGACCAGGTCGCACTCGTGATCGCCGATTCGATCAAGGCCGCGAAAGACGCCGCCGAATTGATCGAAGTCGACTACGACGTGCTGCCCGCCGTGGTGGACACCGCGCATGCAGCAGACGCCGGCCAGCCCGCGGTTCACGACGAAGTCCCGGACAACGTCTGCTACAACTGGGGCCACGGCGACAAAGCCGCAACCGACGCCGCCTTCGCCAAAGCCGCGCACGTCACCACGCTCGACATCGTCAACAACCGGCTCATTCCGAACGCAATCGAACCGCGCGCGGTCAACGCGAGCTATTCGGTGCAGGACGACAGCTACACGCTCTACGTCGCGAATCAGAATCCGCACGTGGAACGCCTGCTGATGGCCGCATTCGTGCTCTCGCTACCGGAATCGAAACTGCGTGTGATCGCGCCGGACGTGGGCGGCGGCTTCGGATCGAAGATCTTCCTGTATGCCGAAGACGTCGCGCTCACCTGGGCGTCAAAGAAAATCCGCCGTCCGGTCAAGTGGACGGCCGAGCGCTCGGAAGCGTTCGTCTCCGACGCGCACGGCCGCGATCACGTGACCAAAGCCGAACTGGCGCTGGACGCGGACGGCAGGTTCCTCGGCATGCGCATCCATACGACCGCCAACATGGGCGCGTATCTGTCCACGTTCGCGTCGAGCGTGCCGACCATTCTGTATGCGACGCTGCTCGCGGGTCAGTACACCACGCCCGCGATCTACGCGGAAGTGAAAGCGGTGTTTACCAACACCGTTCCCGTGGATGCCTATCGCGGCGCGGGCCGCCCCGAAGCGACATATGTCGTGGAGCGCCTCGTCGAAACCGCCGCGCGCGAAATGAAGCTCGATCCGGCGGAGATTCGCCGCCGCAATTTCATCCGCGAGTTTCCGTACGCGACGCCCGTCGGCCTCACCTACGACACCGGCGACTACGAGACGATTCTCGCGCGTTCGCTCGAACTCGCGGACGTCAAAGGCTTCGCCGCGCGCAAACAGGAATCCGAAAAGAACGGCAAGCTGCGTGGCCTCGGCTATTCGTGCTACATCGAAGCCTGCGGTCTCGCACCGTCGAATATCGCGGGCGCATTGGGCGCGCGAGCCGGCCTGTTCGAAGTCGGTCAGATTCGCGTCCATCCCACCGGTTCGGTCACCGTGTTCACGGGTTCGCATAGCCACGGCCAGGGACACGAAACGACCTTCGCGCAAGTGGTGGCCGACCGGCTCGGCATTGCGCTGGAAAGTGTCGAGATCGTCCACGGCGACACCGGCCGCATTCCGTTCGGCATGGGCACATACGGCTCGCGCTCGATCGCGGTCGGCGGCTCGGCGATCATGAAGGCGCTCGACAAGATCGAAACCAAAGCGAAGATGATCGCCGCACACCTGCTCGAAGCCGCGGCGGAAGATATCGAATTCAAGGACGGCGTATTCCGCGTCGCGGGCACGGATCGCACCAAGGCGTTTGCCGAGATTTCGCTCGCCGCGTACGTGCCGCACAACTATCCGCTCGACGTGCTCGAACCAGGCCTTGAAGAAAGCGCGTTCTACGATCCGACCAACTTCACCTATCCGTCGGGCGCGTACATCTGCGAGATCGAAGTCGATCCGGAAACAGGCGTGTGCCGCATCCAGCAGTTCACCGCAGTGGACGACTTCGGCAACGTGATCAATCCGATGATCGTCGAAGGCCAGGTGCATGGCGGGCTCGCTCAGGGCATCGGCCAGGCGATGCTGGAGCGCTGCGTATACGACAACGAGAGCGGCCAGTTGCTGTCCGGCTCGTACATGGACTACGCAATGCCGCATGCGTCCGATCTGCCGAACTTCACCGTCGAAACCGCCAAGGGCACACCGTGCACGCACAATCCGCTCGGCGTGAAAGGCTGCGGCGAAGCGGGCGCGATCGGCTCACCGCCGGCGGTGATCAACGCGATCCTGGACGCGCTCGCGCCGCTCGGCGTGACCGACCTGCAAATGCCGGCGACGCCGCATCGCGTGTGGTCCGCGATTCACGCGGCCAAGCAACCCCATTGAGATCCTGAGCGGAGCATTCGACATGTATTCATTCGAGTATCAACGCGCGACGGATCCCAAAGCGGCCGCCGCCCTCCTCACCGCCGACAGCGACGCGAAGTTTCTGGCCGGCGGCCAAAGCCTGCTGCCCACCATGCGTCTGCGTCTCGCGCAGCCGTCACAATTGATCGACGTGACACGCATTCCCGCGCTCAAGTCGTTTACCGTCGACGGAAAAACGGTGACGATCGGCGCCGCCGTATGCCATGCGGACGTCGCGGATCACGCGGAACTGCGGCGCGTATCCCCGGCGCTCGCGGATCTCGCCGCGCATATCGGCGATCGCCAGGTGCGCGCGCTCGGCACGATAGGCGGCTCGCTCGCCAACAACGATCCGGCCGCCTGTTATCCGGCCGCTGCCATGGCGTTGGACGCGACGATTGTGACGGACCGGCGGCGCATTGCGTCGAGCGATTTCTTCGTCGGCATGTATGAGACGGCGTTGGCGCCCGACGAGCTGATCGTCGCCGTGGAGTTTCCAGTGCCGGAGCGCGCGGCGTACGAGAAATTCCGCAATCCCGCTTCGCACTTCGCGTTGGTCGGCGTATTCGTCGCGAAGTTTGCGAGCGGTGTGCGCGTCGCGGTGACGGGCGCGGCGTCTTCGGTGTTTCGTGTGCCTGAACTGGAAAGCGCGCTGTCGGCGAACTTCACGCCCGAGGCTGCACGCGCGGTGACTGTGTCGGCCGCCGACCTGAACACCGACATGCACGCGAGCGCCGAATACCGCGCGCATCTGATTCCGGTGCTGGCCGCGCGCGCGGTGACGAAGGCGAACGCTTAGCTGTTCTTCGCTGCTCGCGGCTGACGTGCCTGCGCTCGCACGGGCACGTCAGCCGCATTCGCTCAGGTGCGCCGACGGCGCGTCGCGTCGCTTCGTTACTTCGCTTGATCGGCTTCGCTTCGGCGGCTTCGTTTCGTTGGCTTCGTTTCGTTGGCTTCGTTTCGTTGGCTTCGTTTCGTTGGCTTCGCTTCGTTGGCTTCGCTTCATCGGCCACGTTTCTCCAGCCACCCTTCCTTGCGCAGATTCAGGAACTCCATGCAGCCCGCTTCAATCGACGACACCCTCGCCCAACTCGCCGCCCAGAGCTATTTCGCCAGCCGCGAGCTGGCGACCGCGCTGTATCTCGCGCTGCGCATGGAACGGCCGTTGTTCGTCGAAGGCGAGCCGGGCGTCGGCAAGACCGAACTCGCCAAGGCAGCGGCGGGCATGCTCGGCACCTCGATGTTGCGGCTGCAATGTTATGAAGGTCTCGACACGGCGAGCGCGCTCTACGAATGGGACTATCCGCGGCAAATCATGGCGCTGCGTCTTGCCGAAGCCGCTGGCGAGCGTCCCGACAACGACACCCTGTATCGCGGCGAATTCCTGCTGAAGCGCCCGCTGCTGCAAGCGCTAATGCCCGATGAAAATCATCCCGGCGCACGGCGTGTATTGCTGATCGACGAGATCGACCGTGCCGACGAGCCGTTCGAAGCCTTTCTGCTGGAATTGCTTTCGGACTTCCAGGTATCGATTCCCGAATACGGGACGGTCCGCGCGGAGCAGCCGCCGCTCGTCGTGATGACCTCGAACCGCACGCGCGAAGTGCACGACGCGTTGAAGCGCCGTTGCCTGTATCAATGGATCGGCTATCCGGAGCGCGATCGTGAACTGGAGATCGTCGCCGCTCGCGCGCCGCAGACTTCGGCGGAATTGCAGCGGCGGGCGGTCGATTTCGTTCATCAGCTGCGCGGCATGGATCTGTTCAAGGCGCCCGGCATTGCCGAAACGATCGACTGGTGCCGCGCGTTGGAGGCGCTATCGGTCACCGAGCTCGATCCGCAATCCGTGCACAACACGCTCGGCGTGCTGCTCAAGTATCAGGACGATCTGGCGCGCGTCGATGCCGCGCAAATCGCGCAGTGTCTCGCCGCGCCTGGATAGCCAGCATGACGAACTCATTCGACGCAGGTAACAGCGGCGCCTCGGGCCATAGCACACCGCTCGACGACACACCCACGCTCGCGCGCAACGTGGTCCATTTTGTACGGCTGCTACGCGGTGCCGGCTTGCCGATGTCGCCCGCCCAAGCCGTCGACGCGCTCGCCGCGCTGCACTGGATCGATCTGGGCCGCCGCGACGACGTGCGCGCCGCGCTGGCCGCGTCACTGGTCTCGGCGCCGGACGAACGCGATCTGTTCAACGCCGCGTTCGACCTCTTCTGGCGCGATCCCGATTGGGAAGGCAAGCTGCGCGCGCTGCTACTGCCGAAAGTGCGGGACGGTCTGCCGCCGCCCAAACGCAACAACCGTCTCGCCGACGCGCTGGCCGTGCGCGCGCCGCCGTCACCGCACAGCAAGGCGCCACAGGAAACCGAACAACACGAACTGCGTGCGCACGTCACCTTCAGCGCGGAAGAGCGCCTGCGTCATCGCGATTTCGACACGCTTTCCGCCGACGAATGGCGCACTTTGCGTCATCTGATCCGCGGCCAGCGTCTGCCGCTCGCAACCGAGCCGACGCGCCGCCTGAAAGCCTCTTCGCACGGCACGCATGCGGACTTGCGCGCGAGCGCCCGGCACGCCGTGCGCGCGGGCGGCGACTGGACGGTGTGGAAGTATCGCGCGGTGGTCGAGCGCAAACCGCCGCTCGTGTTGCTGCTCGACATCTCCGGCTCCATGAGCAGCTATTCGCGCGCGGTGCTGTATTTCTGCCATGCGCTCCTGCAGTCGCGCGAACGGCTGCAGGTGTTTCTGTTCGGCACGCGCCTCACCAACGCCACGCGCGCGCTGCGCGAGCGCGACCCCGATGTGGCGATCGCGACGCTCACCGAGCAGGTGGTCGACTGGTCAGGCGGCACGCGGATCGGCGCGGCGCTCGCCGAATTCAACCGCCGCTGGGCACGGCGCGTGCTGACCGGTCGTGCCACGGTGCTGCTCGTCACCGACGGCCTCGATCACGAAGCGATCGATGTGCTCGACACCGAGATGGCCCGCCTGCACCGCTTCGCACACCGTATCGTGTGGCTCAATCCGCTGCTGCGTTTCAGCGGCTTTTCTCCGAAGGCGCGCGGCGTACAGGCAATCCTGCCGTATGTCGACGCGCATCGTCCGGTTCATAATCTAGACAGCCTGACGGCGTTCGGCCGCGACCTCGCGCAACTCACGCGCGCGCCTCGTCGCAGCGCCGGCGTCAGGGCTGCCGCAGGAGCGACACCATGGAATTGACCGAAACCCATACGCTTCCCGTTTCGCAGCAACGCGCATGGGAAGCGCTGAACGACACGGAGATTCTGCGCGGCTGCATTCCCGGCTGCGAGAGCATCGATCCGGACGGTGAGAACGCCTACCTGGTGGCGCTGAGCGCCGCGGTCGGCCCGGTCAAGGCGCGTTTCAAGGGACGCATGCAACTCACCGACATCGAGGCGCCCAATTCGTACAGCATCGTGTTCGAAGGCCAGGGCGGCGCAGCGGGGTTTGCCAAGGGCAACGCGCACGTTTCGCTCCAAGCCGACGGCGAGGCCGTCACGAAGCTCACCTATACGGCGAGCGCACAGGTCGGGGGCAAGCTCGCGCAGATCGGCTCGCGGCTCGTCGACGGCGCCGCGCGTAAAATCGCGGGTGAATTCTTCAAGCGCTTCGGCGCGCGGCTAGGCGCCGACGGCGAAGGCACGGCGCCCCCGGACGGCGATGAAAATGCAGCCGATCAAACGGCGCCGCACAATACAGCATCGAATGAAGCCGCGGACGGCGAGTCCGGCGGCGACGCAACGAAAAGGAAGAAATCATGGACAGCGTGGATCTCGAAGTCCTGAAGTCCAGCGCACGTTGGCTGGAAGAAGGACATCGCGCGCTACTGGTCACGGTGGTGAAGACATGGGGCTCGTCGCCGCGTCCCGAGGGCGCGATGCTCGCAGTGCGCGACGATGGGCTGGTGGTCGGCTCGGTGTCGGGCGGTTGCATTGAAGACGATCTGATCGACCGGGTGCGGCAACGCGGTATCGAGCAGGTGCTACCCGAAGCGGTCAAGTACGGCATCACCGCGGAGGAAGCGCACCGCTTCGGCCTGCCGTGCGGCGGCACGATTCAGTTGGTGCTCGAACCGATAACGGCGCAAAGCGGCATTGCCGAACTGTGCAGCGCCGTGGAGAACGGCCGCCTCGTCGCCCGCGAAGTGACCATGGCGAGCGGCGCGGTGCGGCTGGAAAACGCGCAGGCAACGGACGGCGTGCATTTCGACGGCGAACGTCTGCTGACGATTCACGGACCGCGTTACCGCATGCTGGTGATCGGCGCGGGGCAGTTGTCGCGCTATCTGTGCCATATCGCAGTCGGGCTCGATTATCAGGTCACCGTGTGCGACCCGCGTGAGGAATACACCGAGGAGTGGGACATCCCCGGCACGAAGATCGTGCGGACCATGCCCGACGATACGGTGATCGAGATGAAGCTCGACGAGCGCTGCGCGGTGATCGCGCTGACGCACGACCCGAAGCTCGACGATCTCGCGCTGATGGAAGCGTTGAAGACGCCGGCGTTTTACGTCGGCGCGTTGGGTTCGCGCAGGAACAACCAGGCGCGGCGCGAACGCCTCAAGGAGTTCGATCTGAACGATACCGAGTTGGCCCGCTTGCATGGACCGGTGGGAATTTATATCGGCAGCAGAACGCCGCCTGAGATCGCGGTTTCGATTCTTGCCGAAGTGACGGCGGCCAAGAACGGTGTTTCTCTGCCCACCTTGCTTCAGGTCGAAGGCGCCAAGGCTGCGCGTGAGATTGCGGCTTCCGGCGGAACGGCCTGTAGCGTTTAACGGGAATACTGTCTGCGCGCGGCGCTGCCTTCAGCCGCCGCTGCGCCTATCCGCGCACCGCGACGCCGCGCGGCGCAACAACCCGCTTACATCAAGCCGCACACCACTGCGGCGATCACCGACCCGCCCACCAGCACGACGCCCACCACGCGGCGCTTGTTCAACTCGGTCCACAGCAGGACACCGGTCAGCGAAAGCAGAATCATGCTGCCGGCGATCGTGTCGATCAGCAGCACCCAGCCGACGCTTAGCCCCACGCCTTTGTGCAGGTTGTTCATCGTCGAGAGAAACGAGTTGTGCGTGCGTTTCACCGCGACGAAGCCGTTGCCCACCCAGTATTCGGCCTGCACGCTCTGTGCAGGTCCCATGATGCCGACTTGCCAGAATTCCGGCTGCATCGTGCTGCGATCGCCCCACGCCACCGGATGCGCCGGCTCGCGCCTGGTTCTGCCCGGCTTGCCGTCGATCTTCAGTTCGGCTTTGAGCCACTTCGCCAGTTCCATCGGCGAACGCAGCGGTTCGTGCGGCACGGGAATCTGCATTTCTTCCACCTGCGGCTCACCCGACGACACCTTCAACGGGCCACCTCGGTGGTTCAGGAGGAACCCGGTCGCGCCGAACAGCAGGCCCAGCACCGCGCCCCACAGACCGACCCAGCCATGCACCTTGCGCAGCCACTTGATGAAATTCGCGCGGCGCGAACGCTGACGCCGCGCGGCCTGCTCGGCGTCGTCCATCAGATGATGGCCGCGTTGCGGCGTGTGAGCGGTGTATTGCGTGCCCTGACCAGCGGCGGGTTGCATATCGATTGATTCAGGCGCGTTCAAATCCAGGCTCCAGGCGCAGCAAGATGATCCGTCGCGGGCACGCGGCGACAAAGCGCCCGCTCACCGGCAGCGGTCAAAGAGGTGTCGAAAAGGAAGGACCGGACAACCCGGCTTGCGGGCCAGGTGCTCCGGCCGAGAGGCTGGCTGGCAGTCACAGAGGAGAAATGTGACAGGAAGCTGGCGACGCCTTTTAGTTGAGAATGGATATCATTACATAAACAGGGTATTTGCTCAATCCCGACGCGCGACATCCGCTTGACATTGGCGCGGCGCAAACCGACTCTAACTGGCGATCCCGTCAACGCCTCGTTCGGATACCTGCCTGCCATGCGCCTCTCTTCTCTTGTCTTTCTTGTCTCTGTCGGCTGGCTCGTCGGCATCCCCGGCGCGAGCGCGAGCGTCCAGGCGAGGCTGGACGATCCCTATACCAACGAAGGCGAGACGCAGACCTTCACCGTGAACGCCGACGGCTCCTACTCGAAGCTCGATTCGATGACGCTGCACGTGAATACCGAAGCGGGCGTCGCGCGGGTGGCGCAGCAATATGTCTGGTTCAACCGCAACATGGCGGACGTACAGATCCTCGAGGCCTACACGACCACCGTCGACGGCGTACGTCACGACGTGCAGCCTGAGCAGATCCGCGACGTGCAGGAAGCCCGCTCGTTCGACGCGCCGATGTTTCAGGACATCCAGGAAAAAGTGATCGTGTTTCCCGCGGTGGAGCCAGGCGCGCGCGTGCATCTCACCTATCGCAAGACGCAGAAGCAGCCGATCGTGCCCGGCGAATTCAGCGACTTCACACCGCCCGATCTCGCGCCAACTCTCAACTTCCGCCTGATCTACGATCTCCCGGCCGGCAAGCCGCTTTACGCGGACGCGCGCGGCTTCACCGTTGTGCAACCCGTGACGCGCGACGGCCGCACGCGCTACGAATATCGCTACGACAGAGCCCATTTCAGCCGACTGGAACGCGGCTCGGTTGCCTACGTGTCGTATGGCGACCGGCTGATGGTCTCGACCTTCCCGGACTATGCCGCGTTCGCCGCAACCTACCGCGAATCGGCGACGGACGCGGGCGCGCGAGACGCCGCCGTCGTGCGTCTCGCGCAGCAGCTCACCGCGCACGACCGCGCGCCGCGCGACAAGGCCAAGACGCTGTATGACTGGGTACGCCGCAATGTGCGCTACGTGGCGATCAACGTCGGACGCGGCGCGGTGGTGCCGCACAGCGCGAGCGCGGTGCTCGCGAACCGCTACGGCGATTGCAAGGATCACGTGGCGCTCTACGGCGCGCTGCTCGACGCGGCCGGCGTGCGCAACGAACCGGCCTTGATCAGCAGCGGCACGATCTACACGCTGCCGAGCGTGCCGGGCTACGGCGTCATCAATCACGTCATCACGTGGCTGCCGGATTTGCAGCAATACGCGGACTCGACCGCGTCGAATGTCGAGTTCGGTTTCCTGCCGTCGTCCGATATGAACCGGCCGACCGTGCTCGTCGGCGAGGGCGTGCTCTCGCGTACGCCCGCCACCGCAACCATGACGCGCAGCACCGATCTATCGATCAAGGTCGAACCGGATGGCTCGGCGAGCTTCATCTATCGGCTGAAAGCGGCCGGCGCTTCCACCGAACAGACGCGCGCCATGTTGCGCACGCAGACGCCCGCGCAACGCGAGGAGTCGATCCAGGCCGAATTGCGCGGCGCCAATCTGCGCGGCGCCGCCACGCTCACCACGAACGACCTCACCGTCGCCGACGGCCCGCTCATCATCACGATGAAAGGCACGCTGGAAAATCTCGTGGTGCCTGGCGCGGCGGCATCGATTCCGGCGCTGACGAGTCTCGCAGGCGGCTTCGCGGCGGATACGCGTTACTGGCTCGGCGAGCGCCAGCGCACGCAGCCGTTCGTTTGCCATAACCTGGCGTTGCATGAACGCGCGCGCATCGAGTTACCCGCCAATTTTCGCGTGCTCGACATGCCGGAAGCAAAACGCACCCAAGGCCGCTTTGTCGATTTCCAGTCGCAGTACACATTCGATCAGCCCAGCAACGTCGTCACGATGACGCGCGACGGCGCCACGCATTTCGATAGCGACGTCTGCACGCCCGACGACTTTGCGCAGATGCGCCCCGCGATCGAAGCAATCGGGCGCGACGTGCGGGCGGAAGTGATTGTCAGATCGACGCTGGTGGAGTCGTCGAGCGTTGCGTCGCAGGCGCCCTGAGCGCCCGCGACAGCTAGCGCATGCCATGAAGCGGCGCTGCGTTCAAACGGGCCAGAGCGGCCCTTCCTGCATCGCACCGAGTTGCTCGCGCAACTCGAGGATGCGCTCTTCCCAGTAACGCTGCGTGTTGAACCACGGAAACGCCGCGGGGAATGCCGGGTCGTCCCAGCGCCGCGCGAGCCAGGCCTGATAGTGAATCAGCCGCAGCGTGCGCAACGCTTCGACGAGATAGAGTTCGCGCGGCTCGAAGTCACAGAAGTCTTCATAGCCGGCGAGCAGATCCGCCAGCGCGCGCGACGCTTCGGCGCGCTCGCCCGGCAGCAACAGCCACAAATCCTGCACCGCCGGTCCCATGCGACTGTCGTCGAAGTCGACGAAATGCGGCCCCGCGTCGGTCCACAGCACATTGCTCGGATGGCAGTCGCCATGCATTCGCAACATGCGGATGTCGCCCGCTCGTTCGAACGCACGCTCGACACCTTCGAGCGCGAGATTCACCACGGTTTCCCACGCAGTGCGCACGTCGTCCGGCACGAAACGGTGGGCGAGCAGGAAGTCGCGCGGCTCGTAACCAAACGTGTTGATATCGAGCGTAGGTCGCTCGATATAGTTCTGCGTCTGGCCGACCGCATGAATGCGGCCGATGAACCGCCCGAGCCATTCGAGCGTGTCGGGCCTGTCGAGATCCGGTGCGCGGCCGCCGCGACGCTCGAAGATGGAGAAGCGAAAACCGTCGAAGGTATGCAGTGTGCGGCCCTCGAAAGCGCGCGCGGGCACTGCCGGAATCTCGCGCGCGGCGAGATCGGCAACAAAGGCATGTTCTTCGAGAATGGCGGCGTCGCTCCAGCGCTCGGGGCGGTAGAACTTCGCGACCACGGGCGGGCCGTCTTCCACGCCGACTTGGTACACGCGGTTCTCGTAGCTGTTGAGCGGCAGCATGCGACCGTCGGTGCGCACACCGACCGTGCTGAGCACGCTGTCGAGCGCGTCGAGCACGATTTCCGGCTTGAGCCGGGCGAAAGGTACAGCGCTGCTAGCGCTGTCCTGTGGATCGAGGATGTCGTCGTTCATGCCCGCATTGTGCGCCGCGCCGCCGTCAAAGACGAGAGCGACAGCACACAACGCGGAACCACCCGCGGCTTACAACTTGCACACGGCGTGCACTCAAACTGCCTTCAATGCATCTGCGCGCTCGACGGTCGCACCAACTCGCCCGTATCGATCAGGTCTTCAAGGAAAAAGGGTTCAGTGTTCAGTTGCAGCGAAGCGCCGGGCTCGCCGGCATACCACGCCACCATGGCCATGTCGCCGAGAATGCGCATGACGATCCCGCGCGCGCCTTGCGGCACGGCGATATGCACCGATCGGACAATGGAACCGATTTGCATGATGTTTCCCCGTTTCTCCCATAGCCGGCTTTATGGTTTCCATGCCGGTCAAGGTGATGATAAAAGCGTCGCTCCGCCGATAACGTTGCGTACGCACCCAATCTGCTGCGCGTGATACGCGTGAGAGGTTCGAGTCATTGTTCCCGTTTTGCGGGGCCGGGGAAAGCGCGAACTCGAGGGTCTTTAGCCGTCGTTTCGCCCTATTCCCATTACGGCGCGACCGACCGATGATTCGGAGCGTAACGCGTCGCAACGAGACCATCATAAACCCTGCTGGGGTGAGATATCAAAATCGTGCACCAACTGGACCATTTGTTCGATCGGCCCGCCGAGCCAGCCGGCTCGGGCCACGGCGGCACACGTCACGCCCGCCACGCGCCGCTCCATATGGCGGCAGGTAGCGGCCGATCATGGTCGATAGGTATTCGTGCGCGCTTCGGTGCAAGGCGTGCTGCGCGAGGCGCTAATTGCAGCATGCCTGACAGGTCTGATGATTCTGCTGCTTCTCGGCAATTGGCGCGCCACGCCGATCATCACCGTGTCGATTCCGCTGTCGATGATCACGTCGATCATCGCGCTCTCCATGCTCGGCGAAACCATCAACATCACGACGCTCGGCGGCCTTGCGCTCGGTGCGCATTCTGGTGTTCCTCGCGTGTCGATACGCGCATCCGTCGGTTGATAGCGGCCGGCGAGTTGCAGTCGATCATCGACAGCATCGGCTTGCTGGTTTCAGGCATCAAGACCGCACGCGTGCACAGCAAGCCGGCTTCTCGCAACGCGACGTCGCGAGCAATCTGCTGATCACGTTGTCCGGCAGCCAGCAAAGCACGCCGACGTTCTGGCTCAATCCGCGCAACGGCGGGAGCGATAACGTGATCATCGAAGCGCCGCAATACACGATCGATTCGCTGCAATCGCTCGCGAACATTCCACTGACCGCGAACGGACGCAACAATGGTCTCGGTTCGCTTGCCACCATGAAGCGCGAAGCGGGCAACGCGACGCTCACGCGCTACAACGCGCAGACCACCATCGATATTTTCGGCACCGCCGACGGCCGCGATCTCGGCGGCGTGTCCAACGACATGAGCAAGATCATCGACGACGTCAAGGCCAATCTGCCGAAGAGCTCGACCATCGAAGTGCGCGGTCAGGTGCAGACCGTGTATCGGCATCACGACCGCCAACTCGATTCTCGTCATCAGCTTCGCGCGCGAGCAGTTGCTCGAACACGGCGACGCGACGCGCACGGATTTTTCAGCGTATCCTTAACTCTTTTGTGTCAGCTGCATGCCTGAGGAGATTGTTTCGTGACTCCGCTTCCGGACTCTCCCCACACCTCTGCTTCGGCGGCTTCCGCTTCGTCCATTTCTTCAACCGCTTCCGCTTTGTCCAACATCCCCTACCTCGAACGCGGCACACGCGCGTACTGGCGCGCCAGCATCGCGCTGCTGTTCGCCGGCTACGCGACCTTCTCACTCCTTTATTGCGTGCAGCCCCTGCTGCCGTCATTTTCGACGGCGTTCAACGTGACGCCGGCACAGAGCAGCCTGTCGCTTTCGCTGACCACGGCGGCGCTCGCGGTCGCCGTGTTCGCGGCCGGCTTCATTTCGGAAGGCTGGAGCCGTCACAAACTGATGACGCTGTCGCTCACCCTTTCCGCGCTCGCGACTATCGGCGTGTCGATCGCGCCGCATTGGCATCAATTGCTCGTGCTGCGCACGCTCGAAGGTCTCGCGCTCGGCGGTGTGCCCGCCGTCGCGATGGCCTATCTCGCGGAAGAAGTGCACCCCGACGGTCTCGGCCTCGCGATGGGGCTCTACGTCGGCGGCACGGCGATCGGCGGGATGGCCGGGCGTGTGATTACCGGCGTCGTCGCGGATCTGTTTTCGTGGCGCGTCGCGATCGGCACGATCGGCGTACTCGGCCTTCTGTCGATGCTCGCGTTTCGCACGCTGTTGCCGCCGTCGCGTCATTTCGTGCCGCGGCGCGGACTCGGTTTCACGCACCACCGAACCGCCCTCTTCAAGCAATTCAGGCGACCCGGCTTGCCTTTGCTGTTCCTGCTCGGCTTCGTGCTGATGGGCAGCTTCGTCACGCTCTACAACTACCTTGGTTACCGCTTGCTGGCGCCGCCCTACCGGCTGGATCAGACGGAGATCGGCGCGATCTTTATCGTGTATCTGACGGGCGTGGTCGCCTCGCCGTGGTCGGGACGCATGGCCGACGCCTTCGGCCGCGCGCGCGTGCTCACCGGCAGCTTGCTGTTGATGGCGCTCGGTGTCGCGCTCACCATGCTGCATCCGCTGACGGCGATTGCGGCCGGCATCGCGTGTGTGACGTTCGGCTTTTTCGCCGGACACTCGGTGGCGAGCGGGTGGGTCGGACGTCTTGCCAAAGAGGCCAAAGGCCAGGCCGCCGCGCTGTATCTGCTCGCGTATTACATCGGTTCGAGCGTGGTCGGCTCGTATGGCGGCCACGTGTGGGCAAATTACGGATGGAACGGCGTCGTCGGATTGGTCGGCGCTTTGCTCGTCGTCGGCCTCGTTGCAGCGGCACGTTTGCGCGCACACGAACAAGCTCGCGCATGACCGCTTGGTGACCCGACTCGCATTGAAAGACGCCGAAAAGTAAGGCCGTCGTAAGCAAACACTTCATTTTTTTCAGCGTATTTGCTGCGACGCGGCAATCGTCGCGGCCTAAGCGGCACAGGGTTCAGCGGCTTGCGAATAGCCGCTGCAGCGCCGCAAAGCATCGCTACGGCGACCTGACTGTCTCCTATACTCAAATCGAGCGTGGGCGGTGCATGACTCCATAAATCGAGCCGCCGTCTTCGCCGGTAATTATAAGGAGACGAGAATGACGACCTACTTCACGATCGGCGATTTCATCCTGGTCATTCCGATGGCGTTGGCCGGGGCTTTGTTTGTCGGTGCGCTTCCCTGCAAGACGGAATTCCGGCACAACGCGCTGCGCGTGCTTGGCGCGCTGCTCGGCGTGGTGTTCGCGGTCGTGCTGGTCGAAGGTTTGCCGGCGCTCGTCTAGATGAAGAAAGCCGCCCGTGGGCGGCTTGACTGTTTCTATGGCGTGAACGACAAAGGCGCGGGGATCAGATCGCCTGATCCGTGGAGGGCTTTTCCCACAAGTTGATGCCACCTTCGGTCGCGTAGCGGTCGATCTCAGCGAGCTCGTCCTTCGAGAACGCGAGGTTCTTCAATGCGCCTACGTTCTCACGCACCTGCTCCGCGCGGCTCGCGCCGATCAGCACGGAAGTCACGCGCGGATCGCGCAATGCCCACGCGAGCGCCATCTGAGCGAGGCTCTGACCGCGACGTTGCGCGATGTCGTTGAGCTTGCGCACGTGCTCGATGTTCTGCGCGCTCAAATGCTCCTGCTTCAATGAGCCGCCGCCCGGCTTGTTGACGCGCGCGTCTTCCGGCACGCCGTTCAGGTATTTACCGGTGAGCAGACCCTGAGCCAACGGCGTGAACGCGATCGAGCCCGCGCCGACCTTCTCCAGCGTATCCAGCAGCTCGTGTTCGATCCAGCGGTTGAGCATGTTGTACGCGGGCTGATGAATCAGCAGCGGCACCTTGTATTCGGCGAGCAGCTTCGTCATTTCAAGCGTCTTGCTGGCCGAGTACGACGAGATACCGATGTACAGCGCCTTGCCCTGCTGCACGGCGCTCGCCAACGCACCCGCGGTTTCTTCGAGCGGCGTATCGGCATCGAAACGATGCGAGTAGAAAATATCGACGTAATCGAGGCCCATGCGTTGCAGGCTCTGATCGAGACTCGCGAGCACGTACTTGCGCGAACCGCCGCCTTGCCCATACGGACCCGGCCACATGTCCCAACCGGCCTTCGACGAAATCAGCAGTTCATCGCGATACGGCTTGAAGTCGTCCTTGAAGAGGCGGCCGAAATTGGTCTCGGCGCTACCGTACGGCGGCCCGTAGTTGTTGGCGAGGTCAAAGTGCGTGATACCCAGGTCGAAAGCCGTGCGCAGGATGTCGCGCTGCGTGGAGATCGGCGTAGTGTCGCCGAAGTTGTGCCACAAACCGAGCGACAGCGCCGGCAGTTTGAGACCCGACTTGCCGCAGACGCGGTACTGCATGTCCGAATAGCGTTCTGAAGCTGCTTCGTAAGCCATTGCTAGTGTCCTTGATGTTGAAGGCGCCCGACCAGTGCGGGCATGGGCAATTGCATGCTGCGGGAGGCGTGCCGCTCTGTTTTTGTAAGTGGGGATGCGGCCAGACCGCTATGGTAGCGAATCGAAGTGAAGCATGCAGACGCCCAGTATGCGGGATGGACGATTGCTTGCGGCTCCCCTACACTTTGCCCGATTCAGGCTCATGGGAGAGGTAGATGACAAAGGCGATTTCCATCGCGTTGATTGTCGGCGGTATCGTGCTGCTGTATTTCGGCGGGCAGGCGTTCAATTCGGTGAGCAGCGACGTCTCGCGCGTCTTTACCGGTTCGCCGAGCAACAAGGCGATCATGCTGATCGTGGGCGGCGTTATCGCCACGATCGCCGGATTGACCGGCATGGCTTTGTCGGGCCGCAAGCGATAACCGCCTGCGCGGCCACGCGGCGCTTCGGGTTTCGCGAACGAAAACCCAAGGCGCCGTCAGGAACCCAAAAAACTAGAACGCTACCTCGGGCTTCGCTGCCGAACGGGTTCCCGGCAACGGTACATTGCTCGCACCGTGATAGGTGTACACCAGCGAGAACTTCACCTGATCGGTGATGTTCTTGCCGGCCGAATGAAGCGTATTGCAGTGGAAGAACACCACGTCGCCGGCTTTGAGTTCAGGTGAGACCGCAGTGCGAATCCATTCCTGATTCTCTTCCAGATCGGAGCGGAAGAATTTGGCCTGATCGAACCGGTCGGATGTGAATGCGGCGCTGTGCGACTTCGGCACCATCCACAGCGCGCCGTTATCCACCGTCTCCGAACCGACCGCGAGCCACACCGAAACCAGATCGTCGCGCTCGAACGACCAATACCGCACGTCGCGATGCCAGCCGGTCAAACTGCCGTACGCAGGATGCTTGGTCATCATGCAGTTATGGTGCGCGCGCGACAGGCGCGGCTCTTCGCCGAAATACAATTCCATCCAGCCGCGAATTTCCGGCGCGGTCGCCCACTGCGCAAAGCTTGGATCGCGTCCGTACGCATCCAGCAGCCGCCGCACCGTATGGCCGCCAGGTGCCTGCTTGGACGTGGGCGCGCCGGGATACTGCAGATCCGCTTCGAACTCGATCGGAGCAGCCGCTTCATCCAACTGACGCTGCGCGATCTGTTTCAGTTCTTCGCAGCGCTCGGGCGACACCAATCCGGGCACCACGACAAAACCCTGCTCCCGCAACGTTTGAATCTGCTCTTTCTTGGAATGGAATGACATGGTGTTCCGTTACTGTCGACTAGCTGATGCTCGATTGTAAAACGGGCGCGATCGCGCAGTGTGCTGTTTCACTATCCGGAAGCGGCAGTCTTACGCACTACTTTCATGCGGGTGCGCAACCGAGCGGCACATTGAATGGGCAAGCACGCACGATAATCGCCCTCAAAGGGCGCGACCGGCGCTGCGGCAAATCGGGATTTGCTCCGTAAAAACCCCTATTCGCAGGGTAAAAACCGACTTTCTGACGTCATGAATCGCGTGTAACCTGCGCTGCATGTTGATCGTCATTCCCGCACTATTGCGCCGCGTCGAGGCCGCCAAGGCCGACTCCGCTGTATTCCGTGCACTTTTCCATCGAATTCCAGGCTTTCGCGCCGTTCATTGCGACGCCGCCATTGGCACATTTGGTGCTCCTCATGGCGCACATTCCGTCGCGCGACACGTTGCCTACCAGTGAAGCCATGCATACTCTCCTGAGCACCCGTCTTACCCGCGCCGCACTCAAGGCGGCACGTCCGGCGCGTCGCCATGTCGTGCGCGCGCTGCGTCACCATGCCACGCGCACTCGCGCGCTGGGCGAACAATGGCGCGATGCCAAAGCCGTCGACGGCATTCGCACCTGGTTCAATACGTTCTTCTCCGCGCTGCGCCTGCAAGGCAGCTCGCGCCGCTTCTCGCTGCGTACGCTGCTGCGCAAACCGACGCCGCTGCGCCTCGCCGCGCCGCGCGCAGCGGTCGCCGTGCCGCAGAACACGAGCCGCCGTCCGCGTCGCATGTCGACGAACGGCAGCACCGCCTGGTTCGCGTTCGCGTTTGCGAGCCGTTGAGGCGATTCAGAACGCTTTGCTGAACCGGCGCGACTCATGCGCCGCATTGACGACACGAAGGCTTCGTCGCCGGTGAAGCCTTCGGCCGATCGCGTGGCAACGCGGTTTATCGATTGGCAAAGGCAATAAAAAACCCCGCAGGCTCGCGCTGGCGGGGTTTTTTGCTGATACGGACGGCGCGCGCTTATTCGGCGAGCGCGGCAACCGGTTCCGTGCCGGCGGCTTCGGCAAGCGCCAGAGCCTTGTCCGTGGATTCCCACGTGAATTCCGGCTCTTCGCGGCCGAAGTGACCGTAGGCCGCGCTCTTCTCGTAGATCGGGCGCAGCAGGTCGAGCATCTGGATGATGCCCTTCGGACGCAGGTCGAAATGCTCCTGCACTAGACGCGTGATGGTCGCATCCGACACGCGGCCCGTGCCGAACGTGTTGACCATCACCGAAGTCGGCTGGGCAACGCCAATCGCGTACGACACCTGAATCAGGCAGCGCGAAGCGAGACCCGCGGCCACGATATTCTTCGCGACATAACGGCCGGCGTAGGCCGCCGAACGGTCAACCTTCGACGGGTCCTTGCCCGAGAACGCGCCACCGCCGTGCGGTGCAGCACCGCCGTACGTATCGACGATGATCTTGCGGCCGGTCAAACCGCAATCGCCTTGCGGACCGCCGATCACGAAACGGCCGGTCGGGTTCACGAGGAACTTGATGTCGCCCTTGATCAGCTCGGCCGGCAGCGTCGGCTTGATGACTTCTTCGATCACCGCTTCGCGCAGCGTGCCCAGATCGATGTCCGGCGAATGCTGCGTGGACAGCACCACGGTGTCGATGGAATGCGGCTTGCCGTCGACATAACGCACGGTGACTTGCGACTTCGCGTCCGGACGCAGCCACGGCAGACGGCCGTCACGGCGCAGATTTGCCTGACGCTCCAC
This sequence comes from Paraburkholderia sp. RL17-381-BIF-C, assembly GCF_046026435.1. Lineage (NCBI taxonomy): Bacteria > Pseudomonadati > Pseudomonadota > Betaproteobacteria > Burkholderiales > Burkholderiaceae > Paraburkholderia > Paraburkholderia sp. RL17-381-BIF-C. The sequence goes on from NZ_JARESX010000008.1 coordinate 19,669, forward strand.
CAGACGGTGCGACAGGTGAATCGGCAGCGGCATCAGTTCCGGCGTTTCTTCGCACGCGTAACCGAACATCAGGCCCTGGTCGCCGGCGCCTTGATCGAGGTTGTTGTCGTGCGCGCGGTCCACACCTTGCGCGATGTCCGGCGATTGTTTGTCGTAAGCGACGAGCACCGCGCAGCCGCGATAGTCGATACCGTAGTCGGTATTGTCGTAGCCGATACGCTTGATCGTGTTGCGCGCAACCTGAATGTAATCGACGTTCGCCGTGGTGGTGATTTCACCGGCGAGCACGACGAGACCCGTGTTGCACAGCGTTTCCGCGGCGACACGCGAGTATTTGTCCTGCGCCAGAATGGCGTCGAGAATGGCGTCCGAAATCTGATCCGCGACCTTGTCGGGATGGCCTTCGGAGACGGATTCGGAAGTGAAGAGATAGTCGTTTGCCACGTTGCAGACTCCTGTTTTGTGGTTACGGTTGAGTTTCACGTAGCCAGCTTCGGGAGCCTTGAAGCGGCGACGCTTTAGCGGATTACCTTACCGACAGGCGCAAATCACATGGTTTGCAGCCACCGGCTTCGCCCCGCAAGTTGTCTATTAACTCGGCGAAGCCCTTATTATAGCGACTTCCTTTGATTGTCACAGAGTGTCTACGAGTGCGGTATTACGTCAATTCTTCCGCTTTCCTGAAGCCCGTCCCGTGCAGCGCCTCTTTTCAGGAGGCGGCATGCTGAGCCGCTATGGCGCCAAACTCGCGATCGGGCTGCTGAAACTGTTTGCACTGTTGCCGTATGGCCTGATCGCGCGTCTCGGCGACGGGCTGGGCTGGTTGCTGTATCAGATCCCGAGCCGTCGCAAGCGCATCGTCCATATCAACCTGAAGCTGTGCTTCCCCGAATGGAGCGACGAACGCCGCGAAGACGTCGCGCAGAAGCATTTCCGCCACGCGATCCGGAGCTACCTGGAGCGCAGCGTGCAATGGTTCGGCTCGGCGAAGAAACTCGAAAAATTGATCCAGCTCGACAGCGCGATCGATCTGACGGACCCGAACCTCCCGCCCACGCTGTTTCTCGGCTTTCACTTCGTCGGCATCGAGGCGGGCTCGATCTTCCTGAACTATTCGCTCAAGCGCCGCTGCGGCTCGCTCTATCAGCCAATGTCGAACCCGGAGCTGGAAGAGGTCGCCAAAGCGGCACGCGCGCGTTTCGGCGCGGACATGGCGAGCCGCGCCGACAGTGCGCGCATCGTGCTGCGCTGGCTGCGCGAGCGCAAACCGGTCATGCTCGGCGCCGACATGGACTACGGCGCGCGCAATTCGACCTTCGTACCGTTTTTCGGCGTGCCGACCTGTACGCTGACCGCGGTGGGGCGTCTCGCCAAGGTCGGCCACGCGCAAGTGGTGCCGTTCATCGGCGAGGTGCTGCCGAACTATAAGGGCTACCGGCTCAAGGTATTCAAGCCGTGGGAGAACTACCCGACCGGCGACGACGACGCAGACGCCCGCCGCATGAACGCGTTCCTCGAAGAACAGATTCCGTTGATGCCGGAGCAGTACTACTGGGTGCACAAGCGTTTCAAGACCCGGCCGCCGGGCGATCCGAGCGTGTATTGAACCGCCGCCCACGCGGTCCGCAAAAAAGCGCCCGAATGTGGAAATGACGCGGGGTTCGGCTCACCTGCGGGCGCGTCACTTACAATAGCGTGATGAAACTGAAATTCACCAAAATGCACGGCGCGGGCAACGACTTCGTCGTGCTCGACGGCTACACCCAGCCGGTCAACCTGACACCGGCGCAGGTGCGCGCGCTCGCGGACCGGCATTTCGGCGTCGGCGCGGATCAGTTGCTGCTGGTCGAAAAGCCCACCGTCGACGGCGTCGATTTCAGATATCGCATCTTCAATTGCGACGGCGGCGAAGTCGAGCATTGCGGCAACGGCGCGCGCTGCTTCGTCAAGTTCGTGCGCGATAGCGGCCTCACGGATCAACGCAGCGTGCGCGTGCAGGTGCAAAAGGGCACCATCACGCTGACCATGCAGGAAAACGGCGAAGTGCTGGTCGACATGGGCACGCCCGTGTTCGACCCGGAGCGCGTGCCGTTCGCCACCAAAGGCCTCGAAGGCCGCCGCGAAGGCGCGGATACGCTTTGGCCGCTCGACGTGAACGGCACGACGCGCTGGATTTCCGTGGTGTCGATGGGCAATCCGCACGCCGTGCAGGTGGTCGACGACGTCGAAGCGTTCCCGGTGCTGGTCGAAGGCCCGGTGATCGAGCGCCATGCGCGTTTTCCGCAGCGGGTGAACGCAGGCTTCATGCAGATCGTCGGTCGCAGCGAGATCAAGCTGCGCGTGTACGAGCGCGGCGCGGGCGAAACGCTCGCGTGCGGCACGGGCGCATGCGCGGCGGTCGCGGCCGGCATCCGGCGCGGGTTGCTCGACGCGCCGGTGCTGGTGCACACGCACGGCGGCAAACTGACCATCACATGGAACAGCACGCAAGCCGACGAGCCGCTGCTGATGGCCGGACCTGCCGCGACCGTCTTCGAAGGCGAAATTGAACTGGCCGACGCCCTGGCGGATTCACAGGCCGCATAAACTCATTGACCGATGCGCCGCCTCAAGGCGTCGCCCCGTAGTCCATTAGCCGAAACCATGAACGATCGCGAAGTCGCCGAATACCTGCTCGCCAACCCTGAATTCTTCGCCGAACACGCGGAAATGCTCGCGACGATCCGGCTCGCGAATCCGCACGGCAAAGCCGCGGTGTCGCTGCAGGAACGGCAGATGGAAATGCTGCGCGACAAGAACAAACACCTCGAACGCCGCCTCGCCGAACTTCTGCGCTACGGCCATGAGAACGACAGCATCGCGTCGAAATTCAACCGCTGGACCATCCGCGTGATGGCCGAACGCGATCCCTATGCGCTGCCGCGCACGATCGCCACCGGTCTGCGCGATATTTTCGACGTGCCGCAGGCGGCGCTGCGCGTGTGGGATATTGCCGAGCCTTATGCGCAGGCCGACTTCGCGCGCCATGTCGGCGAGGAAGTACGCATCTTCGCCAATAGCCTGACCACGCCGTATTGCGGCGCGAACACCGGCTTCGAAGCCGCGCAGTGGCTGGCGCCGTCCGTCGCGGCTGTCAGCGACGACAGCGCGGGCCACGCGGCGTCCGAGTCGGCGCACGCCACCGAATCGATCGCCTTGCTCGCGCTGCGCGACCCGGAAGGCAACGAAGAAGCGCCGACCTTCGGCCTCCTCGTGATGGGTTCGCCCGACGCGCGCCGCTTCCACGACGGCATGGCAACCGACTTCCTCACGCAGATCGGCGCGCTCGCAAGCGCCGCGCTGAGCCGTCTGCTGCCGCGCTGAGCGCTGCCAAAGCCGCCAGAAAATCACCGTGACCGCCACCGACCCGATCGCCGCCTATCTGTCGAATCTCGAACACGAGCGGCGGCTGTCGGCACATACGCTGCGCGGCTACACCCACGAACTGGAAGAACTCAAGCAGCTGGCCAAAGGCCGGCCGCTCGAAAGCCTCACCGCCGTGGACATTCGCGGCGCCGTTTCGCGCGCGCACGCGGGCGGCCTGACGGCGCGCTCGATCAGCCACCGGCTCTCGGCATGGCGTGCGTTTTACCGCTGGCTCGCCGGCCGTGTCGATCTGCCGGCCAATCCGGTCGCGACCGTGCGCGCGCCGAAGCAGGCCAAAACGCTGCCCAAAGCGCTTTCCGTCGACGACGCCACGCGACTGATGGAAAGTCCGCCCACCGCATCGCCCGAAGGTTTGCGCGATCACGCCATGCTCGAACTGTTCTACTCGTCGGGGCTGCGCCTCGCCGAGCTGGTCGGCCTCGACGCCCGTTTCGCCGATGCCGACGGCTACCGCTCGGCCGGCTGGCTCAAGCTCGACTCGGCCGAAGTCGAAGTGCTCGGCAAGGGCAACCGGCGCCGCGTCGTACCGGTCGGCAGCAAGGCGCTGGAGGCCTTGAACGCCTGGCTCGCCGTGCGCGACCAGATGGTGAGGCACGATCCGCATCCGCTCTTTCTGTCGGCGCGCGGCAATCGCCTGTCGCCGAACGTGGTGCGTGAGCGCGTGAAGCGCGCGGCGCTGGTCGCCGGCATTCCCGCCAACGTGCATCCACACGTGCTGCGGCATTCGTTCGCCACGCACGTGCTGCAGTCGAGCGGCGATCTGCGCGCGGTGCAGGAACTGCTCGGCCACGCCAGCATCACCGCCACGCAGGTCTACACCGCGCTCGATTTCCAGCATCTCGCGCACGTCTACGATCAGGCGCATCCGCGCGCTAAAAAACGCGACTGACGCCGCGACCCGCGGCAGGCAGTCTCCGCCTTCGCTTTACCCGCCGCGTGCGTTGTGCCGCGCGGCCCATTGCTCTCTCTGACACCTGATGAATACCGTTACGCTCAAACCGTCGAAAGAAAAATCGCTGCTGCGCCGCCATCCGTGGGTCTATGCCAACGCGATCGACCGGATCGACGGCAATCCCGCACCCGGCGCCACCGTGCTGGTGCGCGCGCATGACGGCCGTTTCCTCGCGCGCGCGGCGTACAGCCCGCATTCGCAGATCCGCGCCCGCGTGTGGAGCTTCGACGAAACTGAGCCGATCGATCACGCGTTCTTCAAGCGCCGCGTGCAGCGCGCGATCGCGCATCGTCAAACGATGGTTCACGACACCGGCGCAGTGCGGCTGATCTTCGGCGAGGCGGACGGCCTGCCGGGCTTGATCGTCGATCACTACGTCGCCGAGGACGAAGGCCAGCGCAGTCAGCTGGTTTGCCAGTTCATGGCGGCGGGCGTCGAGGCGTGGAAGGAAGCGATCGTCGCGGCGTTGACCGGCGCGACCGGCTGCCCGAATGTCTACGAACGCTCGGACGTGTCGATTCGTCAGAAGGAAGGACTCGAACAGATCACCGGCGTGCTGGCGGGCGAAGCGCCGTCGGAGACACTGATTGCGAGCGAAAACGGCGTGCGCTATCACGTCGACGTGCGCAACGGTCACAAGACCGGCTTCTACGTCGACCAGCGCGACAACCGCCTGCTGGTGCAGCAACTCGCGCAGGATCGCGACGTGCTGAACTGCTTCTGCTACACCGGCGGTTTCTCGCTGGCAGCCTTGAAAGGCGGCGCCAAGCGTGTCGTGTCGATCGATTCGTCGGGCGACGCGCTCGCGATCGCCCAGCAGAACGTGGCGGCCAACGGGTTCGACGCCGAACGCGCGACCTGGCTCGACGCCGACGCCTTCAAAACGCTGCGCCGTCTCTACGACGAGGGCGAGCGCTTCGACCTGGTCGTGCTCGACCCGCCGAAATTCGCGCCGTCGCGTGAACATGTGGACCGCGCGTCGCGTGCTTACAAGGACATCAACCTGACCGGGCTGAAATTGCTGCGCCCAGGCGGCCTGCTCTTCACCTACTCGTGCTCCGGCGCGATCGACTCTGAACTGTTCCAGAAGATCGTCTCCGGCGCGGCCGCCGACGCGCGCGTGGACGCCCGGATTCTCAAGCGGCTTGGCGCCGGGGTGGATCATCCGTTGCTGACGGCGTTCCCGGAAGGCGAGTATCTGAAGGGCCTGCTGTTGCAAATCGCCTGATCGCCCATAATTTGGGGATTATTTCCCGGCGCCGCCGGCACGGGCGAAAGCGGGCTCGAACCCGTGCGCCAGCGCCGGCCTGGCGAATATGTTTCAATAACCGGCTGGACCGGGCAGCGCGCCAGGAGGCTGCCGCGCCCGTTTCAGGCTTCGAGTACGCACCGTTTCACGACAATACAGGCGACCCCTATGATTCCAGTCACCATCCTGACCGGCTTTCTCGGCAGCGGCAAAACCACCCTGCTCAAGCGCATCCTGAATGAAAAGCACGGCATGAAGATCGCCGTGATCGAGAACGAGTTCGGCGAAGAAAACATCGACAACGAAATTCTCGTGCAGGACACCGGCGAGCAGATCATCCAGATGAGCAACGGCTGCATCTGCTGCACGATCCGCGGCGACCTCTCGCGCGTGCTGGGCGATCTGGCGGCGCAGAAGCAGTCCGGCAAGCTGGACTTCGACCGCGTCGTGATCGAAACCACGGGCCTGGCCAATCCGGGCCCCGTCGCGCAGACGTTCTTCATGGACGACCAGATCGCCAGCGAATTCCTGCTGGACGCCATCATCACCCTGGTCGACGCGAAGCACGCGAACCACCAACTGGACGAGCACGAAGTCGTGCAGCGCCAGGTCGGTTTCGCCGACCGCCTGTTCATCACCAAGTCCGACCTGGTCGATGAAAAGCACCTTGCCGATCTGCGCCACCGCCTGCTGCACATGAACCCGCGGGCGGCGATCAAGGTCGTCAATTTCGGCGAAGCGGACATCAAGGAAATCTTCGACCTGCGCGGCTTCAACCTGAATTCGAAGCTCGAGATCGACCCGGATTTTCTCGTGGAAGACGAGCATGCGCACAGCCACGCTCACGCGCATGACGAGCACGGCCATACGCATGACGATCACGCCAACTGCGATCACGACCACGGCCAGTGCGATCACGAAGGCCACGATCATGGTCATCACCACCACGCGCACCACGACGACAAGATCAAGTCGTTCGTCTACCGCAACGACCGTCCGTTCGATCCGAACAAGCTCGAAGACTTCCTCGGCGGCATTCTGCAGATTTACGGCGAACGCCTGCTGCGCTACAAGGGCGTGCTGTATATGAAGGGCGTCGACCGCAAAGTCGTGTTCCAGGGCGTGCATCAGATGATGGGCAGCGATCTGGCCGCGAAATGGCAGCCGATCGAGAAAAAGACCAACAAGATGGTGTTTATCGGCATCGAACTGCCGCAAGACCTGATCACCGACGGTCTGGACGCCTGCCTCGTCTAAGCGCGGCGCGCCCCGGCCTCGCCGGGGCTGCCTGTCTTTCCGGCAGGCACCGGTTTTGCTGGTAGCGTCGTGCTGTTGCGCGTCAATGCGCGATTCGGCGACGCGCCCCGAGATAAACATCTGCTGAATATTACCGGCGGCCGCCGTAAGCGGGTTGAAAAGACACGCGTATGAAAAGCGCGTGAAAACCCTGCTGTATTAAAGCGTGCACGACCATCGCTTTTTAGCCGTGCGCGCGTTATATTTTCGGGATATCGGCGTACCGCAGGGGGATTTTCACCAGTTGCGGTGCTAGATTGTGATTCAGTTACAATACGTGCCCACTGGAGAATGAGAACGAATTGCCCGGTCAGCGCGTATCCGCGCCGGGCCTGAAACGGCGCCGGAAAATCTAATCCGGACAATACGCCGACAATGCCGGCCGGCACGGTCTGAAAAGACGCGCTGCCGGCAAGCAATGCCTCAGGAGCATTTGAGAATCGGTTTCCAGAGGAGTTCGGCCCCGCATTGGCGTTGCGACGCCCGGCGTGTGGGCGCCAGGCGCTTCGGCGTCACGACAGTCCACCGTCCGTGCCCGCCTTGGCGCTCCGCGTCCTCGAGGTGCCTTTGCGGGCAATACGAAAGTGCGGGCACGACGTAAGAGTTTTGCCTCACATTGAAGAAGTTAGCCAGATGACGACGAAACGACTCTTGACCGAAGCCGAAATCCTGAAGATGAGCGACAAGGATTACATGAATGAGGATCAGCTCGCCTTCTTCAAGAACAAGCTCGAACAGCTGCAGGCGGATATTCTCCGCAATGCCGGCCAGACGACCGAGAACCTGCGCGAGACCGTAATCGTGCCGGATCCGGCCGACCGCGCAACGATCGAGGAAGAGCATGCGCTCGAACTGCGCACGCGCGACCGCGAGCGCAAGCTGCTGAAGAAGGTTCAGCAGTCGATCGCGCGTATCGACTCGGGCGACTACGGCTGGTGCGAAGAAACCGGTGAGCCGATCGGCATTCCGCGTCTGCTCGCACGGCCCACGGCCACCCTGTCGCTCGAAGCGCAGGAACGCCGCGAACTGCGCCAGAAGCTGTTCGGCGACTGAACGCTTGCGGCGCGGCTTCGGCTCCGCGCCCGAAAACGCTGCTTCGTCGAGAGGCGCACGGTGGTCCGTGCGCCTTTTTTCTTTTGCGTGACGCCTATTTGAGGCATTGCCGTGGTGCAGGCTGCTACTCACCTCGCCTCGCCCCTCTTGTCGGCGTAACCGCCGCGTTCGCTTCCGAACCGTCTGTATTTGCCCTATGCCATTTGCCGGCTAGGGACCAGGATTCTCGTCATCCCAGCCCCGCGCCGTCCGATGCCGCGCGGGCGCGTTCCCCGCACCGAATCGCGTGTTTTTTGTCCTATGCCATTTGCCGGCTCTTGATATGACCGCGCACGCCCTAAAATAAACCGGACATGCGCTGCACGAGCGCGCGCCCGCCGGTTCTGTTTTAGCGTCGCGCGTCGTCCGCTTTCAGGATTCATGCGGTGGCGCATCGCGCTGCCGCGTCCTACCCGTTTTGCAAAGAGGAACGCATATGGAGCAATTTCACGGCACGACGATCGTCTCCGTGCGGCGCGGCGACAAGGTCGCGCTCGGCGGCGACGGCCAGGTGACGCTGGGCAATATCGTCATGAAAGGCGGTGCGAAGAAAGTCCGGCGCATCTATAACGGCAAGGTGCTGGTCGGCTTCGCCGGCGGCACGGCCGACGCTTTCTCGCTGCTCGACCGTTTCGAAGCCAAGCTGGAAAAACATCAGGGCAATCTCACGCGCGCCGCCGTCGAACTCGCCAAAGACTGGCGCACCGACCGCATGCTGCGCCGTCTCGAAGCCATGCTGATCGCCGCGGACGCCACCACCACGCTCGTCATTACCGGCAACGGCGACGTGCTCGATCCGGAAGGTGGCATCTGCGCAATCGGTTCGGGCGGCGCCTATGCGCAAGCCGCGGCGAAAGCGCTCGCCGACAACACCGAGATGTCGCCCCGCGAAATCGTGGAAAAGTCGCTGGAGATTGCCGGCGACATGTGCATCTACACGAACCATAACCGCGTCATCGAGACGATCGAGTAAGGACCCACGATGAGCACCATGACCCCTGCCGAGATCGTCTCGGAACTCGACAAACACATCATTGGCCAAGGCCGCGCGAAAAAAGCGGTGGCCGTGGCGCTGCGCAATCGCTGGCGCCGTCAGCAGGTTGAAGAACCGCTGCGCCAGGAAATCACGCCGAAGAACATTCTGATGATCGGACCGACCGGCGTCGGCAAGACCGAAATCGCGCGGCGTCTGGCGAAACTGGCCGACGCGCCGTTCATCAAGATCGAAGCGACCAAGTTCACCGAGGTCGGCTACGTAGGCCGCGATGTGGACAGCATCGTGCGCGACCTGATCGAAATCTCGGTCAAGCAGACCCGCGAAACCGAAATGCGCAAAGTGCGGACCAAGGCCGAAGATCAGGCCGAAGACCGCATCCTCGACATTTTGCTGCCGAGCGCGCGCCCGGTCGGCTTCGGCGCAAGCTCGAGCGCCGCTGATACCGTGGACGAAGGCAGCACCACGCGTCAGACATTCCGCAAGCGTCTGCGCGAGGGCCTGCTCGACGACAAGGAAGTCGAACTCGACGTGGAACAGCCGCAAGTCGGCATGGACATCATGGGGCCGCCGGGCATGGAAGACATGACCGAGCAGATCCGTTCGATGTTCGCGAACATCGGCGGCGGCAAGAAAACGCGTCGCAAGATGAAGGTGAAGGAAGCGCTGAAGGCGCTGACCGACGAAGAAGCCGCCAAGATGCTGAACGACGAAGAGGTGAAAGCCAAAGCGGTGCAGAACGTCGAGCAGAACGGCATTGTGTTCCTCGACGAAATCGACAAGATCGCGTCGCGCAACGAAGCCGGCGGCGGGGAAGTCTCGCGTCAAGGTGTGCAGCGCGATCTGTTGCCGCTGGTCGAAGGCACCACGATCAACACCAAGTACGGCATGGTGAAAACCGATCATATTCTGTTCATTGCCAGCGGTGCATTTCACCTCGCCAAGCCGAGCGATCTGATTCCGGAACTGCAAGGCCGCTTCCCGATTCGCGTCGAACTGGATTCGCTGTCGGTCAACGACTTCGAGTCGATTCTGGTGTCCACGGACGCGAGCCTCGTCAAGCAATACCAGGCACTGCTCGCCACCGAAGATGTGCACCTCGAATTCGCGGACGACGGCATTCGCCGCCTGGCCGAAATCGCGTACTCGGTGAACGAGAAAACCGAGAACATCGGCGCGCGCCGCCTGTACACGGTGATCGAAAAACTGCTCGAGGAAGTCTCGTTCGCGGCCGGCAACCACTCGGGCCGCGCGGTGCAGATCGACGCGGCTTATGTAGACCGCGCGCTGAACGAAGTGGCGGAAGACGAAGATCTGTCGCGTTACGTGCTGTGATGTCGATACTGAGATTGCCCCAAGCTGTGATGTTCGCCGCTTGAGACAGATCAGATCACATGTGAGCGCATAAAAAACGGGTTGCCTTTTTGATAAGGCAGCCCGTTTTCATTTGCTTACGGCAAAAGCGGTGCGAAGTCTGCCGTTCTACTGCTTGACCGGCCGCTTCGCCAGTTTGCGTTGCAGCGTTCGCCGATGCATATTCAACGCACGCGCGGTAGCCGAGATATTGCCGCCGTGTTCGGCCAGCACGCGTTGAATATGCTCCCACTCCAGACGCGCCACCGACAACGGCGTGGGATGCTCGATCGCCTCTTCCGCTTGCAACGCGCTTGCTTCACTTTGCAGTGCCGACAAGATCGTCTCCACATTGGCAGGCTTGGCCAGGTAGTTATCCGCGCCGTCTTTCACCGCCTGCACCGCCGTGGCGATACTCGCGTAACCGGTCAGCACCAGCATGCGCGCGTCGGGCTGCAGATCGCGCAATGGCGCGACGAGCGTGAGGCCGGAGTCATTGCCGAGATGCAGATCCACCGTGATCTGGCTGAACTTCTGCTGATTCGCCAGCTTGATTGCCTCATCCGCGTTGTGCGCTTCGCTCACCGTGTAGCCGCGCCGGGTGAGACCACGCGCGAGGATGCCGGAGAACACCTCGTCGTCGTCGATCACCAGAAAATTCATTTCGCTCATACTTGTTTCTCCGTGTTGGATGGTGCGGCGCCTTGACGGCCCGAGCCAAAAAATTTGCGCGCGGCGAGCGGCAGTTTCAGGACCGCACGCGTACCACGCGGCTTGATCGTGCTGACATCGGTCAGCTCGATCGATCCTTTCAGACGCGCCGCCGCCGAAAAAGCCAGATAGAGACCCACGCCGTGCCCGCCTTGAGTACTCTCGACCGGCATCGCGCCCAACGAGCCGCGCAACGCGGCCGGAATGCCAGGGCCTGCGTCACAGACCTCGAAGACGATCTGATCGCCACGCGCCGCAAGCGCGCAGGACAGCGTGACGTGATCGCGGCTTGCACGCGCGGCGTTGTCGAGCAGAATCGTGAGAATCTGACTCACAGCCACGGTGTCGTCAAGACTGACATCCGCAGGCGGCACGCCGATCCGCTCGAACTTCACATGCGGATGACGCAAGCGCCACTGCTCAGCGAAGGATTCGAGCCACTCACCGACCGGTTGGCGGCTGGCGCTGGTCGACGCCCGGCTGCGCAAACGGGCAAGCGCCGATGTACATAGCGTCATCTGCTGTTCGAGCAGTTCGAGGTCGGCCGCATAGGGCGCGAGACCCTTGTCGGAACGCGCGGCGTCGCGCAATTCTTCGGACAACATCGCAATTGTAGACAGAGGCGTACCAATTTCGTGAGCGACGGTGGCGGCCTGCACACCGAGCGCGACTGCCCGTTCATCGTGAAGCAAGCGCTGCTGCGCTTCTCCGAGCGCTGCGTCACGTAGCCGCAGTGCTCTCGACATGCGTGCAACGAACCATGCAATGAGCCCGACGCTGACCATGAAGTTCACCCACATGCCCGCGCGATAGTAGTCGAACAGGTTCGCGGGATTGTCGAGATTCAGCGGCACGGAATCGAAACCCAGCACTGCGTAGCAGGCTACCGCGAACGCCGCGAGCCAGGCCATCAGATGCCACGGCAGCACGGCCGCGGCGATGGCGAGCGAAGGCAGGTAGAGCGAAACGAATGGATTGGTGGTGCCGCCGGAGAGAAACAGCAACGCGGACAACGCGCCCAGATCGACCCAGATCTGACCGAACAATTCCATGTTGGATTCGGGCCGCTGCTGCGAAACGCGCCACCACGTGATTCCGTTGAAGATCACTTCCAGCGCGATCACGAGCAGCATGGCGGGCAACGGCAGATGCACGCCGATGAAGGTCTGCACGAATGCAATCGTCATCAACTGGCCGATGATCGCGAGACTGCGCAGCCAGAACAGATGCCCGAGATTGACGCGGCCGGTGTTGGTTATACGATGCATGACTTTAGTTTACCTGTTCGGACTCGTCCGACTTACCTCGCGACCTTGCGCCGGTAACATGGAAATTTTTTGCGACAGCGCGCACGAACCGATCTCTCGTCATCGGTTCCTCAGTCGCGCCCCTATCCATGCTACCTACTTCTGACTGCGAGGCTGATGCCTCTTCAGCTTTCCTGACTTTTTTGCGACAAGCCTCAGCAGCCCGGCACAATGGCACGGCGCAAGCCGAGGCCGTTTGCCTCGACGCCGCGGCGCGACTCCATCCACTGGACGACGCGTCACTCGCATCGCTCACTACCGCACTGCTCAAACAACACCGTGTCGGCGAGGCGATCGAACTCGCTGCCATTATTGCCCAACTCGATCCGCACCGCGCTCTTGCGCACTTTCGTCATGGCTATGCGTTGCAGATAGCAAACCGGCATGGCGAGGCCATTGCACCCTACCGACGCGCACTCGCCATCGATCCAGGATTGCCGTGCCTGCGCAGCAATCTCGCCGGCGCACTGGCGCGTGCGGGTGGCGACGCGAACGAGCAGATCGCGCTTCTGGAAAGCGCGGTCCGGGACGAGCCTGGTGAGGGCGACGGCTGGACCAATTTGACGAACGCGTACCGCACGAATATGGATCTGCCGCGAGCGCTCGAAGCCGGCGCCCGGGCCGTGCAATGTGCGCCGCACAGCTCGCTGGCGCACAACAACTATGCGCTGACGCTGCGTGAGGCGCAACGCTGGGACGACGCGGAGCAAGCCGCCCAAACCGCTTGCGCATTGGGACCCGACGACGCCACCCTGCGCTCCAATCTGTCCATGCTGCAACTGGTTCGGGCCGATTATGCGCACGGCTGGGCATCGCACGAGGCGCGCTGGGACGGCTCCGCGGAGTTGGGCGGGAACCGCCCGGTCATGCCCGCACCGCTTTGGCGCGGCGAATCGCTCGCCGGCAAAACCTTGCTCGTGTGGGGCGAGCAAGGCATGGGCGACGTTTTGCAGTTCTGCCGCTATATCCCGATGCTGGCCGAGCGTGTCCATCGCGAAGGCGGCCGGCTCAGTTGGAACTCGTTCCCGCAAATGGGCGCGCTGCTCGCACGCAGCCTGGGCGCTCACGCGGACGAGTTTTCAGCCGGCGGCGGCGTCGAATCGCTTCCCGCATTCGACTACGAGATTCCGTTGCTCAGCCTGCCGCTGAGATTCGAGACGCGGGAAGAAACGATTCCGGCTGCAGTGCCCTATTTGCACGCCGACCCGGCCGCCACGGCGTCGTGGCAAAAAAGGCTTGCGGGCGAAGCCAGGCTTAAAGTCGGCCTGACATGGACCGGCAGCCACGGCCATCAGCGCAATCCATTTCGCCGCGTGGGTTGGGAACGCTATGCGGCTCATTTCGGCGGCATGCAGGACGTGGCGTTTTATTCGTTGCAGCCAGGCGCGGACGCAGACGTCGCGGCGGCACGCGCGGCCGGCCTGCCAATGACCGACTACACCGCCGAATTCGCGAGCTTCGACGATACCGCCGCGTTCGTGGGCGCGCTCGATCTCGTCATCACCGTTTGCACATCGGCTGCGCATTTGAGCGGCGCGCTCGGCCAGCGCACCTGGGTACTGCTCGACGTCAACCCGCACTGGGTCTGGCTGCTCGACCGTCGTGACAGCCCGTGGTATCCGAGCGCCACGCTGTACCGGCAGCCGCGGTTTGGTCAATGGGAGCCGGCGCTGGAGGCCGTCGCGCGTGATCTGAAGGCGTTGGCGGCCGGGCACCGCGCGGCGTAGGCGCGCCCTGGCAATTCCGTCAAACAGCGATGCTTGCGGCGATCTTTTCGTCACCACACGCATCAATCACGCGCAGGCGACGCTTGAGCCGCCCGCGCAATCTCGGCAGCAAGACATTCGGGACACAGGCAGCGTCCTGTCGGATCGAGCCTGTCCGCCGGCAACGCCGGCATTTTTCGGCACCAGCAGTCGAGCGGTTGCGTATGCATGCCGCAATCGAACACGCTGCCACAGCGCGGGCAGCGCGCGCTGCTTTGGGAGCGGGAAACGGACGGTTTCATGACGGGCCGGATGGTCTCGCTTCAGCCTGGATCAGGAAATGATGCCACGACTGGCGAGCCGCGGTGAGTCGTCCATCCGGCTAATTTACGGGTGCCGCCGAACCGCGTTACGCTTCGCCGTTGACTGGTGGGCACGGGCTGTCATTGCGCGGTGCGCAAAGCTTGCGGCGCCCGCCGCCCGCACAGGTATCGAAAACCCTGTTGCAGCGCGCCAGTCCTGTACAATTCGCCCTGATTCAACTGTTCCGTGCCTGAGCCTGCCGCCATGTCCGAGCTTCCTGACCTTTCGCAGATCGCGCCCACCCTGAAGGCTGAAATCCTGGCCGAGGCGCTGCCCTACATCCGCCAGTATCACGGTAAGACCGTGGTCATCAAATACGGCGGCAACGCCATGACCGAAGAGCGCCTGAAGCAGGGCTTCGCGCGCGACGTGATCCTGCTGAAGCTGGTCGGCATCAATCCGGTCATCGTGCACGGCGGTGGTCCGCAAATCGACCAGGCGCTGAAGAAGATCGGCAAACAGGGCACCTTCATCCAAGGCATGCGCGTCACCGACGAAGAGACGATGGAAGTCGTCGAATGGGTGCTCGGCGGCGAAGTGCAGCAGGACATCGTCACGCTGATCAACCACTTCGGCGGCCACGCGGTCGGCCTGACGGGCAAAGACGGCGGCCTGATCCACGCCCGCAAGATGCTGATGCCGGATCGCGACAATCCCGGCCAGTATGTCGATATCGGCCAGGTGGGCGAAGTCGAGGCGATCAACCCGGCAGTCGTGAAAGCGTTGCAGGACGACGCGTTCATTCCGGTGATCTCGCCGATCGGTTTCGGCGAAGACGGCCTGTCGTACAACATCAACGCGGATCTGGTCGCGGGCAAGCTGGCGGTTGTGCTGAATGCCGAAAAGCTCGTGATGATGACCAACATCCCCGGCGTGATGGACAAGGAAGGCAATCTGCTGACCGATCTGTCGGCGCGCGAAATCGACGGCCTGTTTGCCGACGGCACCATCTCCGGCGGCATGCTGCCGAAAATCTCGTCGGCGCTGGACGCGGCCAAGAGCGGCGTGCGTTCGGTGCACATCATCGACGGCCGCATCGAGCACTCGGTCCTGCTGGAAATTCTCACCGAGCAGCCGTTCGGCACGATGATCCGCTCGCATTGATTCCTGCCTCAAACCCGGCACCCACGGCACGTCAGCATGGCGTGCCGCGTGTGCCGTGCAGTTGCCTGTCCCCGTCGTACCGCTCGTACCCCTCGTACCGCCCATACCGCTCTTCCAGCGAGCACAGTTCGTACAGCGCCAACTACGGCTGCCAACGCGCCGCCTCGGCGCACCAGCCCACGCTCCCCTCTTCACCCACCGCCCGCACCGTGAACCGTTCGCGTTCGCCGCGCGAGGCGACTGTTCGCGCCTGAACGGCGTTCTCCATCATGCGCACCCCAACTTCCCGACGCCGTCGTCCGCATATCGCAGGTGGCCGTCCGGTCTGGCTGTTCGATCTCGACAACACGCTGCACCACGCGTCGCACGCGATCTTTCCGGCGATCAATCAGGGCATGACGCAGTACATCATCGACGCCTTGCAAGTGGACATCGACGAAGCAAACCGGCTGCGCACCGGCTACACGCAGCGTTACGGCGCGGCGTTGCTCGGCCTCACGCGCCACCATCCGCTCGATCCGAACGACTTCCTGAAGGTCGTCCACACCTTCCCGGATCTCGGCTCGATGATCCGTCATGAACGCGGTGTCGCGCGCCTCGTGGCCGCGCTGCCGGGCCGCAAGATCGTGCTGACCAACGCGCCCGAAGCCTATGCGCGCGCGGTGCTCGCCGAACTGCGCATCGAGCGCCTGTTCGAGCAGGTGATCGCCATCGAACACATGCGCGATCGCCGCCACTGGCGCGCCAAACCCGACCACGCAATGCTGCGCAAAGCCATGCGCGACGCTCACGTGTCGCTCAAGGATGTGATCCTCGTCGAAGACACGCGCTCGCATCTGAAAAACTACCGGCGTCTCGGCATCCGCACGGTGTGGATCACCGGCCATCTGCCGCGCAAGTTGCACGCGGACGGCGTGCCGACGCGCCTGCCGGGCACCGGCCGGCCGCACTATGTCGACCGGAGCATTCGTTCGTTAAAATCGCTACGACTGAGCACCCGCTCGGTTCGATTGAAGAGACAGCAGACGGGACGACAGCCATGCAGCCGATCGACAAGCCTGACGAAGTCTTAGCCGAACACGAACCGACCGCCACGCTCGCCGCCCCGCGCGCGCCGCGCCTGAAACCGGGCGAGCGCCGCGTGCACATCCTCCAGACGCTCGCCGAGATGCTGGAAGCGCCCAAGAGCGAAAAGATCACCACCGCGGCGCTGGCAGCACGGCTCGGCGTATCGGAAGCCGCGCTGTACCGGCATTTCGCCAGCAAGGCGCAAATGTTCGAAGGGCTTATCGAGTTCATCGAGCAAACCATCTTCGGGCTGATCAACCAGATTGCCGACAAGGAAAGCAATGGCGTGCTGCAGGCGCGTTTGATCGCGTTGATGCTGCTCAACTTTCCCGCGAAGAACCCCGGCATGACGCGCGTGCTGACCTGCGAGGCGCTGGTCGGCGAACATGAACGGCTGACCGAGCGCGTGAATCAGATGCTGGAACGCGTCGAGGTGTCGCTGAAACAATGTCTGCGCCTCGCGCAAATGGAGGCCAACACTGGCGCGAGTTCGGGCGACAACGCCAGCGAGCAGCACGCCGCCGCCCCGCTGCCCGCCGGCTACGATCCCGCGATCCGCGCGAGTCTGCTGCTGAGCTATATCATCGGCCGCTGGCACCGTTATGTGCGTAGCGGCTTCGCGCGGCCGCCCGCCGAACAGGCCGACGCGCAATTGCTGCTGATTCTTCAGTAGTCCGCGCGGCATGCGCCCGCGACGTTGCCGCGCGAAAATTTCCGCTATACTTTGCGCCTGACCGCGGCACCTCGAACCATCAAGGACCGCTGTCCGCAACACCCCGAACACCTGCTTGACAACCTGTTACGCGCCGATTTGCTGACTCGATTGCGGGCGCGCGAACTGCCGGGAATGACTCCCGCGGTTCACTATAAATGCGGCTAAAGAGGTCGTCAGCCGCGCACACAGTCATAGTCCCGTGCTTCGCCGACGCCATCTAGCCGCCCTGTTTTGTTAAATGGCGGAATGAATGGAATCGATCGGTATCGTCGCTCCCCAAAAAATGCATTTCACCGAGCCGCTGCAGTTGCAGAACGGCAGCTCGCTGGCCGGTTACGACCTGATGGTCGAGACCTACGGCACGCTCAACGCCGCGCGTAGCAATGCGGTGCTGGTGTGCCACGCGCTCAACGCCTCGCACCACGTGGCGGGCGTGTACGCCGACAATCCCAAGGACATCGGCTGGTGGGACAACATGGTCGGCCCGGGCAAGCCGCTCGACACCGACAGGTTTTTCGTGATCGGCGTGAACAACCTGGGATCGTGTTTTGGCTCGACCGGGCCGATGAGTATCGATCCGTCTACCGGCAATCCGTACGGCGCGACGTTTCCCGTCGTGACGGTGGAAGACTGGGTCAACGCCCAGGCGCGAGTCGCCGATCAGTTCGGCATTACGCGCTTCGCGGCGGTGATGGGCGGCAGCCTCGGCGGCATGCAGGCGCTCGCGTGGAGCATGATGTACCCGGAGCGCGTTGCGCATTGCATCGTGGTGGCGTCCACGCCGAAGCTGTCGGCGCAGAACATCGCCTTCAACGAGGTCGCGCGCTCGGCGATCCTCTCGGACCCGGACTTCCACGGCGGCAACTACTACGCGCACAACGTGAAGCCCAAGCGCGGCTTGCGCGTTGCGCGCATGATCGGCCACATCACGTATCTGTCGGACGACGACATGGCCGAGAAATTCGGCCGCTCGCTGCGTCGCGCGGAAGGCGCGCTGGATGCATACAACTTCAACTTCGACGTGGAGTTCGAGGTGGAGTCGTACCTGCGCTACCAGGGAGACAAATTCGCCGACTACTTCGATGCGAACACGTACCTGCTGATCACCCGCGCGCTCGACTATTTCGATCCGGCCAAGGCCTTCGACGGCGACCTGACGAAGGCGGTCGCGCACACCACGGCGAAATATCTGATCGCCAGCTTCACGACCGACTGGCGCTTCGCGCCGGCCCGCTCGCGCGAACTGGTGAAGGCGCTACTCGATCACAAGCGCACGGTCACCTACGCGGAAATCGACGCGCCGCACGGCCACGACGCCTTCCTGCTCGACGACGCGCGCTATCACAACCTGATGCGCGCCTACTACGAACGTATTGCGAACGAGGTGAACGCATGAACCAGCGAGCACTCGATTATCTGGCGCTGCGCCCGGACTTCCGCGCGATCGCCCGCTGGGTCGAACCACGCGCCACCGTGCTGGATCTGGGCTGTGGCGACGGCTCGCTGCTCTCGCTCCTGACCGAAGAACTGGACGTGCTGGGCTACGGCATCGAGATCAACGACGCGGGCGTGCTGGCGTCGACGCAAAACGGCGTCAACGTGATCCAGCAGAATCTGGAAGACGGCCTGCGCCTGTTCGAAGACGGCAGTTTCGATTTCGCAATTCTGTCGCAGACGCTGCAAACCATTCACCAGACGGCCGCGATCCTGCGCGAGACCGTGCGGGTCGGCAAGGAATGCATCGTGTCGTTCCCGAACTTCGGCTACTGGGCGCATCGGCTTTCGGTGCTGCGGGGCCGCATGCCGGTGTCGAAGTCGCTGCCTTATCAATGGCACAACACGCCGAACGTGCGCGTGCTGACCATCAAGGATTTCGAGGCGCTCGCGCCGGAAGTGGGCATCGAGATTCTCGACCGGGTCGTGCTCCACGAGGGCCAGGTCGTGCGTTGGGGCGTGAACTGGCGTGGTAGTCTTGCGGTCTATCGCGTCAAGAAAAGCTAACGCAAGTTATCCACATGTCGAACCCGCCGCACGAGGCGCCTGCACTTACCGCTCACGAAGAACACCCCGGCTGGCGCGCGTTCCTGAATACGCGCATGCTGATCTGCGTCTTTCTCGGCTTTACGTCGGGATTGCCGCTGTTCACGCTCGTCTATCTGGTGCAGGCGTGGTTACGCTCAGAAGGCGTCAATCTGAAGGAGATCGGCCTCTTTGCGCTGATCCAGTTCCCGTACACCTGGAAATTCATCTGGGCCCCGCTAATGGACCGCTATGTCCCGCGTTTTCCGGGCTGGCGTCCCGGCAGACGGCGCGGCTGGATGCTGGTCACGCAGATTCTGGTGGCCGGCGCGATCGGAACGTTGGGGTTCGTGTCGCCGAAAGACTCGATCTGGACGGTGGCGGCGTTGACGGCGCTGGTCGCGTTCTTCGGCGCGAGTCAGGACATCGTGATCGACGCCTACCGGCGCGAGTTGCTGAGCGACACGCAGCAGGGGCTCGGCAATGCGGTGCATGTGAACGCCTACAAGATCGCGGCGCTCGTGCCCGGTTCGCTCGCGTTGATCCTGTCCGACCATTTGCCGTGGAGCACCGTTTTTATCGTCACCGCCGCGTTCATGCTGCCCGGCATGGTGATGACATTGGTAGTGCGCGAGCCCGAAGTGCACGGCACGCCGCCCAAGAACCTGCGCGACGCGATCGTGCAGCCGTTCAAGGAATTCGTTCAGCGCGACGGCTGGCGTGGCGCGCTGTTCGTGCTCGGCTTCATCTTTCTGTACAAGCTCGGCGACACGATGGCGACCACGCTGTCCACGTCATTCTTTCTCGACATCGGTTTTTCGCGCACGCAGATCGGCGTGATCGCGAAGACCACTGCATTCGGCGCGAGTCTGGCGGGCGGGATCGTCGGCGGAATCTGGCTGATGAAAATCGGCATTGGCCGGGGCTTGTGGATCTTCGGCATCCTGCAGATGGTGTCCACGCTCGGCTTCGCGTGGCTCGCGCATCTCGGGCCGGCTTCGCCCGGTCTCGCGGCGATTTACGACATCGCCGTCTGGCTGAGCCAAGGCACGACGAAGCTGCTGGCGCTGGTGGGCATCGATTGGGCCGTACAGCTCGAACCGCGCTCCGTTGCGCTAGCGCTCGTCTACGGCTTCGAAACCTTCGCCACTGGCCTGACGATGGCGGCTTTCACCGCCTATATCGCCAGCACCACCGATCCCCGCTACACGGCCACCCAGTTCGCGCTCTTCACGAGCCTCGCTTCCGTGCCGCGCACGCTGGCTTCGGCAGCAAGCGGCTATGTGGTCGCGCAGATCGGCTGGTTCGATTACTTCATCGTTTGCACCGCGCTGGCGTTGCCCGGCATGGTGCTTCTGCTGCGTATCGCGCCGTGGAGGACGCAGTCGTGAAGGCGCTTCTCCCGAAGGCCGTACTGCGCCCGATTACATCCAGGCGTCCTGCGCGCAACGCAAGACGCGCGGCTCTGCACACGGTATGGTCGCTCGGCTGTGTGAGCCTGACGTTGGCCGCGCCCTTGAGCGCCTACGCGACCGCCATGCCGGCCACTGCTACCAGCACGGCCGCACCCGCAGCGGCGACCGCACCCGCCACGTCGGCCGCGCCAACAGCGAAGGCCGCAGCGGCCGCCGCGAGCACGGAAAGCGCGACATCGGCGGTGCAAGGCACGACCAACGCCGGCAGCGCCGTGGGCGCCGGCAGTGCGCCCGCCATTGCCACACCGCCCTCGGCGGCGCCGTCGACGCCATCGCCGCCGGCTCCGGTCACGGCGAGGACGCCGGCGCCGTCCGCAGCCGCCAAAGCGCCCGCCGGCACATCAATGCCTGCCGCGGCGTCCGCACCGTACAGTCCGACGAACACGCAGCTGCGCTACGGCGGCTATCTGGTGTTCCGCAACCTGATTCCTTCGCCGATGCTCGAGGCGCAAGCCGCCGAAGAGTTCAACCAGATCGCCTACGGCGCCGAGCACGCGAACCGGCTGTATGGCGACGCGGACGCGCACGTCACGCGCGTGCGCTCGATCGTCGACAAGCTGATCCCGTACTCGCTGAAATGGAACGAGCGGGCCAAGAACTGGAAGTGGGATGTGGCGGCGGTGCGCTCGCCCGATATCCGCATGTACTGTCTGCCGGGCGGCAAGATCGTCGTGTATGGCGGGCTGCTCGACCGCGCGCGTTTGAACGACAACGAACTCGGCATGCTGATCGGCCACGAGATCGCGCACGCGCTTCGCGAACATGCGCGCGAGCGGCTCGGCCAACTGCAGGCGAGCCAGCTCGACTCGTCGGGTACGATCCCGCAACTGTTCGGACTCGCCGACCTCGGTGCGGCGCCGCTCGGCATCGGCTCGCGCCTCCTGGAAATGAAATACGAGAATACCGATGAAACCGAAGCCGACGTGATCGGCAGTGATATCGCGTCGCGCGCCGGCTTCGATCCGCGCGCGGCGGTCACGCTCTGGGACAAGCTCGCGCAGGCCACGCGCGGCAATCGCGATCAGGGCTTCATCTACGTGCATCCGTACACGCCGGCGCGCCGCCAGGACATCATCAAACGTCTGCCCGACATGCTGCCGCTCTACGCGAAAGCGATCGGCAAAACGGTGGATGCGCTGCCGGACTACGGCGGCATGGGCCGCCCGCGCCGCACACCGGCCCGCAACTGAGCGGCGTGGGCTGAGCGCGGCGCGGCTCTTGTCCGTCGAAGCGCGCCCCTGCAGGAAGGCTACTTTGGCCTCGCCTTCTGCCAGAACGCGGGCCCTGCTTACTTCTTCACCTTGTGGTCGTAATCGACCGTCAACGGCGCATGGTCGCTGAACTTGATATCGCGAAACACGTCAGTGCGTTTCGCCTTGCTCGCGATACCTTGCGTCGCGATCTGATAATCGATCCGCCACCCGACGTTCTTCGCATACGCCTGACCGCGATTGCTCCACCACGTGTACTGCTCCGGCCGCTGGTCGAGCGTGCGGAACACGTCGACGTAACCCACTTCGTCGAACAGTTTGGTGAGCCATGCGCGCTCTTCCGGCAGGCAACCCGAGTTCTTCTGATTGCTCTTCCAGTTCTTGATGTCGATTTCCTTGTGGACGATGTTCACGTCGCCGCACACGATCACTTCGCGCTCCTGAGCCAGTTCCGCGAGATGCGGCATGAACTCGTCCATGAAACGGTATTTGGCCTGCTGGCGTTCGTCGCCGCTCGAGCCCGACGGCACGTACACCGAAATCACCGACAGCTTGCCGAAACGCAGTTCGACATAGCGCCCTTCCGGGTCGAACTCCTCGCTGCCGAAGCCGATTACCACTTCGTCCGGTTCGTGACGCGTATACACGCCCGCGCCGCTATACCCCTTCTTCACGGCGTGCTGGAAATAGCCGGTGAAGTTGTGCGGCGCCATGAATTCCGGCGTCATGTCGTCTTGCGAGCATTTGATTTCCTGCACGCACAGCACGTCGGCTTTCTGTTCGCCGAACCAGTCGAAGAAGCCCTTCTTCGCCGCTGAACGGATGCCGTTCAGGTTGGCGGTAATCACACGCAACATGTCGTTCCTTATATGGTCGATTCGTTTCTGAAGCAAAGGGGCACGCTCACGCGATCTTGATGCCCTTCAGCGATTCTTTGGCAGGCGGAAATTCGAGCTTCAGCGTCTCGAATGCGCGCAACAGCAACTCAGCCACCATCACATTGCGATGCGTCTTCGAGTCCGCCGGAATCACGTACCACGGCGCGTATTCGGTCGATGTCGCGGCGAGCGCCTCGCCATAGGCCACCTGATATTTGTCCCACTGCTTGCGCGCTTCGAGATCCGCGACGTCGAATTTCCAATGCTTGGTCGAATCGTCGATACGCGCCTGCAAACGCACACGTTGCTCTTCTTTCGAAATGTGCAGCATGCACTTGATGATGGTCGTGCCGCTATCTGCCAGCAATGCTTCGAACTGGCGGATGTGGCGGCAGCGTTGCGCGAAGGTTGGCGCGTCCAGGTTGCCGAGCACCGTGGGCACCAGCAGATCTTCGTAATGACTGCGGTTGAAGATCGTCAGTTCGCCCGCCGCAGGCGCTTGTGCATGCACGCGCCAGAGAAAGTCGTGCGCGAGTTCGACGGGCGTCGGCGCCTTGAACGGCACGATGCGCAAACCCAGCGGATCGACGTCGTGAAACACCGCGCGGATCGTGCCGTCCTTGCCGCTCGTGTCCATGCCCTGCAGCACCAGCAGGACGCGGCGCGTCTGCTGCGCATGCAGGCGTTCCTGCTGGGAGTCGAGCTTCTCGCCGATCTCCAGGAGGCGGGCTTTGTCGGCGTCTTTCGAACCGGCCGACAAGGGTTTTGCAGCCGGATCGAAACCGTCGAGCGAGAATTTGTTTTTCTTCTTGCCGTCGTCGAAATACGGCACGCGGAAGTCGTCGAGTTCAGGTTGCCTGGCCATCCACACACTCCGTGATCTGCGTTTAAACGGTCCCGCAAATGAAACGGGCCGCTGCCCCACTTTCGTTTCCGGCAACAGCCCGCGGTGGCCAAAGCGCGAACGCTTCGGCCGTGCTTTTTTAACTCAGCTTCAACTCAGGACAGCTTTTTCTTGAGCAGTTCGTTTACCTGCGCCGGATTCGCCTTGCCCTTGGTCGCTTTCATTGCCTGACCGATCAGCGCGTTGAACGCCTTTTCCTTGCCGGCGCGGAATTCCTCGACCGACTTCTGATTCGCAGCGAGCACTTCGTCGATGATCGCTTCGAGCGCGCCGGTATCCGAAATCTGCTTCAGGCCCTTCGCTTCGATGATGCGATCGGCAGCGGCTTCGTCGGTGGCTTTCTCTTCCCAGATCGCGAGGAAAATTTCCTTGGCGATCTTGTTGGAGATCGTGCCGTCGGCGATACGTTGCAGCAGCAATGCGAGTTGCGCTGACGACACCGGGCTTGCTGCAAAGTCGAGGCCTTCGCGATTCAACTGCGACGACACTTCACCCATCAGCCAGTTAGCCGCAGCCTTCGCATTGGACGAGCCGACTTTGCTCACCACCGCTTCGTAGTACGCCGCCATCGCCTTGCTCGAGGTCAGCACGTTGGCGTCGTAAGGCGTCAAACCGTATTGCGTGACGAAGCGTTGTTGAATCGCGACCGGCAGTTCCGGCATCTCGCTCTTTACGCGCTCGACCCACGCCGCGTCGATCACGAGCGGCATCAGATCCGGATCGGGGAAATAGCGGTAATCGTGCGCGTCTTCCTTACTGCGCATGGAACGCGTTTCGCGCTTGTCCGGATCGTACAGACGCGTTTCCTGCACCACCGTGCCGCCGTCTTCGATCAGTTCGATCTGACGGCGCACTTCGTACTGGATCGCTTCTTCGAGGAAGCGGAACGAGTTCAGGTTCTTGATCTCGGCGCGCGTGCCGAATTCGGCCTGACCGACCGGGCGCACCGACACGTTCGCGTCGCAACGGAACGAGCCTTCCTGCATGTTGCCGTCGCAGATGCCGAGCCACGTGACGAGCGTATGCAGCGTCTTGGCGTAGGCCACCGCTTCCGCCGCGCTGCGCATTTCCGGCTCGGTGACGATTTCGAGCAGCGGCGTGCCGGCGCGATTCAAGTCGATGCCGGTCATGCCCGCGAAGTCTTCGTGCAGCGACTTGCCCGCGTCTTCTTCGAGGTGGGCGCGCGTGAGGTTGACGACCTTCTCGTACGCTTCCTTACCCGCCTTTTCGTTGGCCGGCACCTGAATCGTCACCTGGCCGCCTTGCACGACGGGGATTTCGTACTGGCTGATCTGATAGCCCTTCGGCAGATCGGGGTAGAAATAATTCTTGCGCGCGAAGATGCTGCGCGGCGCCACCGTCGCGCCGATCGCGAGACCGAACTGGATAGCGCGCTCCACAGCGCCGCGGTTCATTACCGGCAACGTGCCCGGCAAGGCCAGATCGACGGGGCACGCTTGCGTGTTCGGCGCAGCGCCGAATTGCGTCGAGGCGCCCGAAAAAATCTTCGACTGGGTCGACAGTTGCGCGTGGGTCTCCAGACCGATCACGACTTCCCATTGCTTGGTCATGGTGCTCACACTCCTGCCGGTGCCTGACGGTGCCACTCGGTCGCGCGCTGGAACGCGTCGGCCACCTGCAGCATCCGGGCTTCATTGAAATAGTTGCCGATGATCTGCAAACCAACCGGACGCTGCGCATTCGCGCCCGCGCCGAAGCCGCACGGCACGCTCATGCCCGGCAAACCGGCGAGGCTCACCGACAGCGTGTAGATGTCGGCCAGATACATCTGCACCGGATCGTCGCCCTTCGCGCCCAGATCCCATGCCACTGAAGGCGCGACCGGTCCCATGATCACGTCGCACTGCCTGAACGCTTCCTGGAAGTCCTGCGCGATGATGCGGCGGATCTTCTGCGCTTGCAGGTAGTACGCGTCGTAATAGCCATGCGACAGCACATAAGCGCCGACCAGAATGCGGCGCTTTACTTCCGGACCGAAACCTTCGGCGCGCGACTTCTTGTACATGTCGAGGAGATCGCGATACTCCGCGGCGCGATGGCCGAAGCGCACGCCGTCGAAACGCGACAGGTTCGACGAAGCTTCCGCCGGCGCGATCACGTAGTACACCGGGATCGACAACTCGGTTTTCGGCAGCGAGACCTCGACCAGCGTGGCGCCGAGCGCTTCGTATTGCTTGAGCGCGGCGTCGATCGAGGCGCGCACGTCGTCGGCGAGACCGGCGCCGAAATACTCTTTCGGCAGGCCGATGCGCAGGCCGGCGAGCGGTTTGTCTGCACCGTCTTCTTTCCACGGCTTGCCGAGGTAGCGCGTGTAGTCTTCGTCGTCACGCACGAGGCTGGTCGAATCGCGCTCGTCGAAACCCGCCATGGCGTTGAGCAGCGTGGCGCAATCGGCGGCGCTTTGCGCCATCGGACCGCCCTGATCCAGCGACGAGGCGAACGCGATCATGCCGTAACGCGACACGCGGCCATACGTCGGCTTGATGCCCGTGATGCCGGAGAACGACGCCGGCTGACGGATCGAGCCGCCGGTGTCCGTGCCGGTCGCGGCGGGCGCGAGGCGCGCGGCCACGGCCGCGGCCGAGCCGCCCGACGAACCACCCGGCACAGCCTTGACGTCCCACGGATTCTGCACGGGACCAAAGTACGAATTCTCGTTGGACGAGCCCATCGCGAACTCGTCCATATTGGTCTTGCCCACGCACACCATGCCGGCGTTCTGCAGACGCGCGACCACGGTCGCGTCGAACGGGCTCTCGTAGTTCGACAGCATTTTCGAGCCGGCCGTGGAGCGCCAGCCCTTGGTGACGAACACGTCCTTGTGCGCGATCGGCAGGCCGACCAGCGGACCGGCGTGCCCGGTATGAAGCAGCGCGTCCGCGGCTTTTGCCTGCGCGAGCGTCAGATCGGGGTCGACCTGGATGAATGCGTTCAGGCTGTTGGCCGCGTCGATCCGCTTCAGATAGAGCTGAGCCAGTTCGACTGCGGAGCATTCCTTGGCCGTCAATGCGGCGCGCAGTTCGGTCAAACTTTTTTCATGCATTGCGTTTTATCCTGAAGAGCGCGGCAGCGCAGTCACGCTGCCGTGGAGGCATTCGGCTGCCCGCCGGCAAGCCGAGCCGAGAAAGCCGGCGACGACGGTCGTGCGAGCACCGGGGCCACGAGTCGATATGCCGCAAGCCGGCATATCGGCAGCCGCCTGGCGCGCACGCCGCGCCAAGCTCGCAAAGCGGGTGTTACTCGATCACCTTGGGCACGAGGTACAGGCCTTCCTGCACGGCCGGCGCCGGGCGCTGGAAAGCTTCGCGGTCGACCGTTTCGGTCACCGCGTCGTCGCGCAAACGCAGCGCGACGTCTTCGATCTGCTCGATCGGGTGGGCAAGCGGGGCGATGCCGGTGGTATCGACCGCCTGCATCTGCTCGACGAGGCCGAAAAAATCGTTGAGCTGAACGAGCGTGTGCTCAGCGTCGGCGTCGGCCAGTTCGAGCCGCGCAAGATGCGCGATACGTTTTACATCGGTCAGGGTCAGAGCCATGCAGTCACCGGAAAATGTGGTGGACCGCCGCAGCACGCCAAAAAAACAGCGCTGCGACAGCGAGTTACGACGCTGGAGGAAGCCCTCGAAAAAGGGGCCAGCGGCGGCAAAAAGTGCCGTCCGTTTCCTTCAAAACATCCAAAATTATAAGGTATCATTACGCGTTCGACCCAAACCCGGACCGACTTACCAAGGCCTTTCTGAACTATTCCCCAAGATCGTTCGGATTTTTCTGACCTGGCTTTGCGCCGGCCTCCGGTAGACTCCCTCGCAGCTTCAAGTTCCTGTGGCGCCGCTTCCGCCCGGTTGAAGCTGTTATTTTTTCCGCTGCCGCCCTGCGCATACGTTGCGAGGCCCGGCCCCAAGCGAGACAGGATTTTGAATGTTCGGTTTTTTGCGCAGCTACTTCTCCAACGATCTGGCCATTGACCTCGGCACGGCCAACACGCTCATCTACATGCGTGGCAAGGGTATCGTTCTTGATGAACCGTCGGTGGTCTCGATCCGCCAGGAAGGCGGTCCCAACGGTAAGAAAACCATCCAGGCAGTCGGCAAGGAAGCCAAGCAGATGCTCGGCAAGGTGCCGGGCAACATCGAAGCGATCCGCCCCATGAAAGACGGCGTGATCGCCGACTTCACCGTCACCGAGCAGATGATCAAGCAGTTCATCAAAACTGCTCACGAATCGCGCATGTTCTCGCCGTCGCCGCGCATCATCATCTGCGTGCCCTGTGGTTCGACCCAGGTCGAACGCCGCGCGATCAAGGAAGCCGCGCACGGTGCGGGCGCTTCGCAGGTCTACCTCATTGAAGAACCCATGGCTGCTGCGATCGGCGCCGGCCTGCCGGTGTCGGAAGCGACCGGCTCGATGGTCGTCGACATCGGCGGCGGCACGACCGAAGTCGGCGTGATCTCGCTCGGCGGCATCGTGTACAAAGGCTCGGTGCGCGTGGGCGGCGACAAGTTCGACGAAGCCATCGTCAACTACATCCGCCGCAACTACGGCATGCTGATCGGCGAGCAAACCGCCGAAGCCATCAAGAAGGAAATCGGCTCCGCCTTCCCGGGTTCCGAAGTCAAGGAAATGGAAGTGAAGGGCCGTAATCTGTCGGAAGGCATTCCGCGCAGCTTTACGATCTCCAGCAACGAAATTCTCGAAGCCCTCACCGATCCGCTGAACCAGATCGTGTCGTCGGTAAAGATCGCGCTCGAACAAACGCCGCCGGAACTGGGCGCCGACATCGCCGAGCGCGGCATGATGCTCACGGGCGGTGGCGCATTGCTGCGCGATCTGGACCGCCTGCTCGCCGAAGAAACCGGCCTGCCGGTGCTCGTCGCCGAAGACCCGCTGACCTGCGTTGTGCGCGGCTCGGGCATGGCGCTCGAACGCATGGACAAGCTGGGCAGCATCTTCTCGTACGAGTAAGCGAGCCCGTCTCCATGTCAGTAGCGCGGATCTGGCAAACGGCCCCTTGCGGGCCGGTTTGCCGTTGGCTGGACCTGCCAGCCTCCGCTCGCTGAACGCGCGTTCCTCGCGCGCCGCCGTCTCACCCAACCGCTCACGCCCCCGGCGCCGACCATGGAATACAGTCCGCCGCCCCTGTTCAAGCAAGGACCGTCCGCTCTCGCACGACTCGTGTTTTTCGTCGTGCTGGCGCTCGCCCTGCTGATCTCCGACGCTCGCTTCAAAACGCTCGAAATCGTGCGTGGCGTGCTCGGCGCGGGTCTTTATCCGTTGCAACGCGCGGCACTCGTGCCTCGCGACATGTTCGTGGGCGCCGCCGACCTGGCCGTGACCAGCGCCACGCTGCGCAGCGAAAACGACAAGCTGCGCACCAAAGACCTGCAGCTTTCGCAGCAAGCCAATACGGCAGCCGGGCTGGCCGCCGAAAACGCGCATTTGCGCGCGCTGCTGCAACTGTCGCAGCGTTCCACCACGGAATCGCTGCCCGCCGAGATCCAGTACGACACGCGCGATCCTTTCACGCAGAAGGTGGTGATCGGCCGCGGTGCACAGCAAGGCATTCAGAATGGTTCGCCGGTCGTCAACGAAGACGGCGTGATCGGTCAGGTGACGCGCGTCTTTCCGCTGCAAGCCGAAGTGACGCTGCTCACGGACAAGGACCAGGCGGTGCCCGTGCAGATCGTGCGCACCGGCTTGCGCAGTGTGATTTACGGCACGCCGAAGGGCGACACGCTCGATCTGCGCTTCGTGCCGATCAGCGCCGACATCCAGTCCGGCGACGAACTCGTCACGAGCGGACTCGACGGCGTCTATCCGCCGGGGTTGCCGGTCGCCAAGGTGGTGCGGGTCGACAAACAGGCCGATACGGCGTTCGCGCGCGTGATCTGCCTGCCGATCGCTCCGGTGCGCGGCGCCCGTCAGTTGCTGGTGCTGCACTACGTGAACAATGTGCCGCCGCGTCCCGCCGAAGTACCCGACGCAGCCACGGCCGCGAAGGAGGCGAAAGCGAAGAAGGGCGCCAAGCCGGCAGACGGTAAAGCTGCGGCGGACAAATCGCCGGCAAAGGTGGGGGAAAAATCCGCGGGTGAAAAACCCGCGGCCGAGAAGCCCGCAGCGGCCAAGCCCGCCGAAAAGGCGCCCGCCAAACCGGCAGCCGCGGACAAGAAGTCCGCCACCGAAAAGAAACCGGCCGCTGAGAAGAACGCGAAGCCGCAAGCCACGCCGGGGGCACAGCCATGAACCGTCCGCAATACATTCTGCAGCCGGTCAACCCGTACTTCATCTCGTTCAGTCTCGCTGCAGCGTTCCTGCTGAATCTGATGCCGTGGGGGCGCCTTGTCGGCGTGCCGGATTTCGTGGCGCTCGTGCTGCTGTTCTGGAACGTGCACCAGCCGCGCAAAGTCGGCATGGGTATCGCGTTTTCGCTCGGTTTGCTGATGGACGTGCACAACGCCAGCCTGCTCGGCGAGCACGCGCTGGCGTACACGCTGTTGTCGTACGGCGCGATCACCATCCATCGCCGCGTGCTGTGGATGTCGCTCGGCGTGCAGACCTTCGCCGTCATGCCGCTGCTGGTGGTCGCGCAACTGGTGCCGTTCGTGATCCGTCTGCTGACGGGCGCGGCGTTTCCGGGTTGGGGTTATCTGATCGACGGTTTCGTCGAAGCCGCGCTGTGGCCGGTCACCAGCGTGCTGCTGCTGATGCCGCAGCGCCGCCCGGCCGACCCGGACGATACCCGGCCAATTTGATCACGCATCGGGCCCGCCGGCCGTTCTGATGGAACCCGCTTTGCCGGCCCGCTCGACGCGCATCGCTGTTCATGCCTTCCGGTTCCGGCCGGAAAAGGCGCACACTCATGATGGCCGTCAACCGGCCTTTTGCAGAATCGCATGACCGAATTCAAGGACACTCAGCAACAGCTCTCGAAGTTCCGCCTGCGCGTCGCGGCGGCGGGTCTGTTCGTGTTCGTGTGCTTCGGGCTGATCGGTTTCCGCTTCCTGTTCCTGCAGGTCTGGCACTACAGCAAATATTCGCTGCAGGCCGATGAAAACCGCATTTCCGTCGCGCCGATCGTGCCGAACCGCGGCATCATCACCGATCGCAACGGCGTCGTGCTGGCGAAGAACTACTCCGCCTACACGCTCGAAATTACGCCCTCGAAGCTGAACGACTCGCTCGAAAACGTGATCGACAACCTGGCCACGGTCGTTTCGATCGACGCGCGCGACCGCCGCCGCTTCAAGAAGCTGCAGGAAGACTCGAAGAACTTCGAGAGCCTGCCGATCCGCACCCGCCTGACCGACGACGAAGTCGCGCGTTTCACCGCGCAGCGCTTCCGTTTTCCCGGCGTGGAAGTGCGCGCGCGCCTGTTCCGCCAATATCCGCTCGGGCCGACGGCGGCGCACGTGATCGGCTACATCGGGCGGATTTCGCAGCGCGATCAGGACCGTATCGACGACGCCAGCGACCAGAACGACAGCGATCCGGACCACTACGATCCGCGGCTGGACGCGAACAACTACAAGGGCACCGACTACATCGGCAAGATCGGCGTCGAGCAGAGCTACGAAACCGAGCTGCATGGCCAGACCGGTTTCGAGGAAGTGGAAGTGACGGCCGGCGGCCGCCCCGTGCGCACCTTGTCGCGTACGCAGGCAACGCCTGGCAACAACCTTGTGCTGTCTTTGGATATCGGCTTGCAGCAGGTCGCCGAGCAGGCGTTCGCCGGCCGCCGCGGTGCGCTGGTCGCGATCGAACCATCGTCGGGCGACGTGCTTGCGTTCGTGTCCGCGCCGAGTTTCGATCCGAATTCGTTCGTCGACGGTATCGATCAGCAGACGTGGGACGATCTCAACAATTCGCCCGACCACCCGCTGCTCAATCGGCCGCTGCACGGCACTTATCCGCCGGGCTCGACCTACAAGCCGTTCATGGCGCTCGCCGCGCTCACACTGCATAAGCGCACGCCGGGCTGGGGCTTCCAGGATCCGGGCTCGTATACCTTCGGCGGCCACACGTTCCGCAACGACGTGCGTTCGGGCCAAGGCTGGGTCGACATGAACCGCGCGATCGTGGTGTCGAACGACACGTATTTCTACATGCTCGCGCACGATCTCGGCGTCAACAATATCGCCAACTTCATGAAGCCGTGGGGCTTCGGCCAGATCACCGGTATCGACATCTCGGGCGAGGCGCGCGGCATCCTGCCGTCCACCGAATGGAAGCGCAAGGCATACCGCAAGCCCGAACAGCAGCGCTGGTATGAGGGCGAAACGATCAGTCTCGGCATCGGCCAGGGCTACAACTCGTTCACGATTCTCCAGCTCGCTCACGCTACGGCCACGCTCGCGAACAACGGCGTCGTGATGAAGCCGCACCTCGTGCGTGACATCGAAAACCCGATCACGAAAGACACTCGCGCGGTCGTGCGCGATCCGAGCGACAAGATCGCGGTCAAGCAATCGGATATCGACATCATCAAGCGCGCAATGGAAGGCGTCGTGACCAATGGGACGGCGTCGAAACTGTTCATCGGCGCCCCCTATCAGGCGGCCGGCAAAACCGGTACAGCGCAGGTCTACTCGCTGCAAGGCGCGAACTATAAGGGCCACGCAATCGCCGAGCATTTGCGCGACCACGCGCTCTTCATCGCGTTCGCGCCGGTCGAGCAGCCGAAGATCGCGCTCGCGCTGATCGTCGAAAACGGCGGCTGGGGTGCGGAATCGGCGGGTCCGATCGCGCGGAAGGTGCTCGACTACTACCTCGTCGGCAAGAACAAGCCGGGCGCTCAGGCGGCGGCCATCGAAGCGGCGGCGTCGGCGACCCAGGATGCGTCCGCGCCCGAAGTCGGCGATGCACCGTCGCCACAGGATGCGGCGCAGCCGGTCAAGGTCGCGGCGGGCTTCACTGCCCTGCCGATTCCCGGTGCGGCTTCGGCGGCAGCGGCGGCCTCCGCTGCGGCGGCCGCGAAGGCGGCATCTGCGGCGGCCGCGGCTTCCGTGCCGGCGGCTGCATCGGCACCGGTGGCCGCCTCGACGTCCGCGACTTCTGCCGCAAAGAATTCAGCGTCGCGTAAATCCGGCGTCCCGCATAAACCCCGCCCGGCTAGCGAGCCGGTGCCGACCGCCGCGGCACCGTCGCGCGAAGACGGCACTCAGGGCACGTCGCCACGCCAGCCGGTTTCCGGCGGCATCGACGAGTAAGGAGAAAGGCATGCAATTCGACAAGCGCGCCTGGCTCGACCGCATCAAGCGGATGTTCGCGGGCTTCGACCGCCCGCTCGCACTGATCGTGTTTCTGCTGCTGTGCGTCGGCATCGTCACGCTGTACAGCGCGAGTCTGGACGTCCCCGGCCGCGTGGAAGACCAGTTGCGCAACATCATGCTCACGTTCGTGCTGATGTGGGCGCTCGCCAATGTTCCACCCACCACGCTGATGCGCTTCGCGGTCCCGCTCTACACGTTCGGGATCGCGTTACTGGTCGCGGTGGCGCTATTCGGCCTCACGCGCAAGGGCGCGAAGCGCTGGATCAATGTCGGGGTGGTGATCCAGCCGTCGGAAATCCTGAAGATCGCCACGCCGCTCATGCTCGCGTGGTACTACCAGCGCCGCGAAGGCGTGATGCGCTGGTACGACTATCTGGTCGGTCTGCTGATTCTCGCAGTGCCGGTCGGCCTGATCGCCAAGCAGCCCGACCTCGGTACGGCCGTGCTGGTGTTCGCGGCCGGCTTCTTCGTGATTTACTTTGCGGGCCTGAGTTTCAAGCTGATCGTGCCGGTGCTGATTGCAGGCGTCATAGCGGTCGCTTCGATCGCCGCCTTTCAGGACAAGATCTGTCAGCCCGAAGTGCAATGGCCGCTGATGCACGATTATCAGAAACACCGTATCTGCACGCTGCTCGACCCGACCTCCGATCCGCTCGGCAAGGGCTTCCACACGATCCAGGCGGTCATCGCGATCGGCTCCGGTGGTCCGCTTGGCAAAGGCTGGCTGAAGGGCACGCAGGCGCATCTGGAGTTTATCCCCGAGAAGCACACCGACTTCATTTTTGCGGTGTTCTCTGAAGAGTTCGGACTGGCTGGCGGCGTCGTGCTGCTCACGCTATACATGCTGTTGATCGCGCGCGGGCT
This sequence comes from Paraburkholderia sp. RL17-381-BIF-C, assembly GCF_046026435.1. NCBI lineage: Bacteria > Pseudomonadati > Pseudomonadota > Betaproteobacteria > Burkholderiales > Burkholderiaceae > Paraburkholderia > Paraburkholderia sp. RL17-381-BIF-C. The sequence goes on from NZ_JARESX010000008.1 coordinate 53,643, forward strand.
GTATATCGCGGCCAATGGTGCGACGCTGTTCGGACGCTTGCTGGCCGGCTCGCTGACCATGGCGTTCTTCACCTACGCATTCGTCAATATCGGCATGGTGAGCGGCATCTTGCCGGTGGTCGGCGTGCCGTTGCCGTTCATGAGCTACGGCGGCACCGCACTGACCACGCTGGGTGTGGCCATTGGGCTCATCATGAGCGTCGCGCGGCAAAAGCGGTTGATGCAGAGTTAGCGCGGCGAGGCTGTCAGCGAACAAGGCCGCAGAACAAAGGCTGCAAATCGAAGAAGGGGCGCACCATCATCACGGAGCGCCCCTTCTTTATTTATTGCGGCTTCACTTCCTTCTGATCCCGCAACTGCGCGCTGAGTTGCTGATACTTGAGCCGCGCCGCCGGATCGCCCTGCGCCGCTGCGGCAGCGTAATAAGCGCGCGCCACGTTGAGATTCCTGTCTACGCCGTCACCGCCGCGCTCGTAAAACGAGCCCGCCACGTACTGCGCGGTCATGTCGCCGCCTTCCGCCGCCTTCTTGTACCAGAAGAACGCCTGCTTGTTGTCGCGCTCGGTGCCGCGTCCGTCGAGGAACTGATTGGCGAGCGCCAACTCCGCCTGCACGTGCCCTTGCTGCGCCGCTTTCAGGAACCAGCGGTGCGCTTCGACCGGATCGCGCCCGACGAACTCGCCATCGTCGTACATCTTGCCGTACACGTATTGCGCGTGCGACATGTTGGCGTCGGCGGCCTTGCGCAGCCATTTCTTGCCTTCATCCACATTGGCCGGGCCGCCTTCGCCGTTGAGCAGCATCATGGCGTAGTTGAACTCGGCGAGCCGGCTGCCGCGCTCCGCGGCCTTGCGGAACTCGGCCAGCGCCGCGCCGAGATTGCCGGCGTTGTAGTCGGCGACCGCGGTTTGCGTCTGCGGATCGTTCGACTTCGCCACGCGGTCCTGCGCATACGCCGCCACATTCGCCATCAACGCCGCCGTGACCGCCAGACGCACCACGACGCACTGCACCATCCCTTTCATGACCTCACCTCCTGCAACGCCTGGCGAGTCGCGCGCAACATCCACATGACGTCCGCGGCCAGAGCGATAAAACGAAATCCGGCGTCGCGATGCTGTTTGGCGCTCGCGACATCCATGGCAAAAATACCGGCGGCAATGCCCGCCTTGTCCGCCGCGCTGACGATGCGCGCCATCGCGGCCTGCACGTCGGCATGTTTCGAATCGCCGAGATGACCGAGGCTCGCGGCAAGGTCGGCCGGCCCGACGAACAGGCAATCGACACCCGGCGTCGCCGCGATCTTTTCCACCTCCTGCAAGCCGCGCGCCGACTCGATCTGCACGATGGTCGCGATCTGCGCGTTGGCCGTCTGCACGTAGTCGCGCCGCATGCCGTAGGCCGCGGCCCGCACCACGCCGGCGACACCGCGCTCACCGTCGAGCGCTCCGGCGCTCGGATATTGCGTGAGACGCACGGCGCGCGCCGCCTCTTCCGCGGACTCGATATTCGGGAACATCAGCGTACGCGCGCCGGCATCCAGCACGCGCTTGACGAGCCACGCCTCGCTAGCCGGCACGCGCACCACCGGCTCGGTCGGCAGATGCGCGGCGGCGATCGCGCGCAATTGCGATGCGACGTCGCCGCTATCGTTCGGCGCGTGCTCCATGTCGATCAGCAGCCAGTCGTAGCCGGCGTGCGCGAGCGCTTCGGCCGCAGCGTCGCTGCCGAGCGAAAGCCACAGGCCGAACAGCGGATCGGGTTCCTTGAGGCGTGACTTGAGGGGATTGGTCAGGCTGCTCATCGCCGCGCTCCGTGGCGGCGATGAAATGCATCGCCTGAACCGCAGTGCGCAATGCCGGCGTGATGGGCGGGGAAAAGACAAAGAGATTGGCTCTGGCCGAGGCGGCCTGGATGCCTGCTGCGACGCAATGCGGTGACCGGCATGTCTCGCTCCGTGTGGTTATCGGAGCGATCATACCGTGACAATAACGCGAGGGTTGGACGGTCCCCAAGGGGACTTTTCGCGAGCCGCGCGGCGGCGTTCGGTTTAGTCGCGGACTACGTCGGCCCAGCAATTCGGCGTCTCGTACAGACGCAGCTTGTGCAAACGCAGATTCACGCCGTAGTGCGCGTCGTAGACGTTCGCGAGAATCTCGAACGCCACGGCGGCAAGGTTTTCGACCGTGGGAATGCGATCGAGCACGACCGTCTTGTGGCCAGCCATCGTTTCCAGGAAACCACGCACCTGCGCGTCGCCTTCATAGACGAGAAACGCGTGGTCCCACTTGTCGACCAGATGCTCGACGGCGAGCGACTTCACGTCGGCGAAGTCCATCACCATGCCGCGATCGGGCGCGCCTTCGGTGTCGACCAGATCGCCTTGCAGCGTGATTTCGAGCACGTAGCGATGACCGTGCAGATTACGGCACTGGCTGCGGTGATCAGGAATGCGGTGACCCGCGTCGAATTCGAGTTTTCGTGTAATCGTCAGCACGGCAAATCAGGGAATGTTCAGATACTTGTGGGTCTGCATCGACAGGCGCCATTGCGGATGGCGTTTGCACCAGTCGATCGCGAGCTTGGTGTTGATGTCGCGCGACGGACCGTCCATGGGCTGGACGAGGAAATACTCGAAGTCGAGCTTCGCATATTCGGACAAGCGCTGGTTGTCCTGCGGGATCACGACCTTCAGTTCGTTGCCTTTCGTCACGACGAGCGGCGCGTCGGCCTTCGGGCTCACGCAGATCCAGTCGATCGTCTCAAGCACCGGCAGCGAGCCGTTGGTTTCAATCGCTATTTCAAAGCCGGCGGCATGCAGCGCGTCGACCAGCGGCTGATCGATCTGCAGCATCGGTTCGCCGCCCGTGCACACGACGAAACGCTCGCCCTCGCCTTGCGGCCATTGCGACGCGATCATCTGCACCAGATCTTCCGCCGTGCGGTACTTGCCGCCGTTCTCGCCGTCCGTGCCGACGAAATCGGTATCGCAGAATTGGCACACCGCTTCGGCACGATCTTCTTCGCGGCCCGACCACAGGTTGCAGCCGGCGAACCGGCAGAAGACAGCCGGACGCCCGGCATTCGCGCCCTCGCCCTGCAACGTGTAGAAGATTTCCTTGACCGCGTAAGTCATGCTGCTGTGTGCCCTATGTTCCTGAAAATGATTGCCTGAGGTGCGCTGTCCTGCCGAGCGTTATCAGACCGGCGCCTCGGTGACCTTCTCACCCGACAGATAGGCTTCGTAGCCACGCTTGCGCAAGCGGCACGCCGGGCATTCGCCACAACCGAAGCCCCACGCATGCAATTCGGCGCGTTCGCCGACGTAGCACGTATGCGTCTCGACGCGTACCAGCTCGACGAGTTCGTCGCCGCCGAGTTCGTGCGCGAGGCGCCACGTGTCGGCCTTGTCGAGCCACATCAACGGTGTTTCGAGCAGCGTGCGCGTGTCCATGCCGAGGTTCAGCGCGACCTGCAACGCCTTCATCGTGTCGTCGCGGCAATCGGGATAGCCTGAGAAATCCGTCTCGCACATGCCGCCCACCAGCACCTGCAGGCCACGCCGATACGCAATTGCCGCAGCGATGGTCATGAACATCAGATTGCGGCCCGGCACGAACGTGTTCGGCAAACCGTTCGCCGTGGCTTCGATCTCAATCTCGCGCGTCATGGCGGTGTCACTGATCGCGCCGAGCACCGATAGATCGATCATATGATCGTCGCCGAGGCGCTCGGCCCATTGCGGAAATGCACGCGCGGCAGCGTTGCGAAACCCCTCGCGGCATTCCAGTTCGACGCGGTGCCGCTGACCGTAATCGAAGCCCAGTGTCTCGACCGTTTCATAACGTTCGAGCGCCCAGGCGAGGCACGTGGCGGAATCCTGGCCGCCGGAAAACAGCACCAGAGCGCTACGTTTAGCGTCGTTGCGGATCACCGTGAAACTCCGTGAATGAAGAGTGCCACGTCGCGCTGCGCGAGGTGCGCCATGCAAGCAACGCGGCGCGACGCGTGCCGGCACTGCTGCCGGCCCAAAGCAGTATAGGCCGCGCCTTCCGCATGCAGAGTCGCTGGGCGCTTATACCGTTAATCGTCGGGCGAAGGGTTCGGTGCAGGTGGCGGCGTTGCCGCGCAGCACGCAGGCGCTGCACTCACTGTGCAAGTCCTTGAACTGGCGCGATTTTATCATGCAGCGCCGAACACCGCCGAGTGCGTGCTGCCACGCGGCGCGCGCAAGCCGAAGCAGCGGACACGCGTGATGTCCTTCAAGCCCGTCACACATTAGGGGCGCAAAAAGGAAAAGCCCCAGGAATCTTGCGATTTCCTGGGGCTGAATCCTGGTGGCCTGGGACGGAATCGAACCATCGACACGCGGATTTTCAATCCGCTGCTCTACCAACTGAGCTACCGGGCCAACGAAGAACGAAATAATATCAAAGGGTCAGCAGCAGGGCAAGCCCCTTCTCGAAAAAATCTGTGAAAGTGCGATCTGCGCGCGGAGCACCGGCTCACTTGCGCTCGTCACCAAGCTCACTCCCCCTTGTTTTTACCGAGATCGACACCGAGTTGCTTGAGCTTGCGATACAGGTGCGTGCGCTCCAAGCCGGTCTTCTCCGCCACGCGCGTCATGCTGCCGTTCTCACGCGCGAGGTGATATTCGAAGTACGCGCGCTCGAAGGCGTCGCGTGCGTCGCGCAGCGGAATATCGAACGAAATCGAGGCCGTTTGCGCCGCCAGCGCGCCGCTGCCGAGGCCGTCGGTGGAAAGCATCGGCAGTGACGCCGCTGAAGCCACTGCCGAAGCACTCACCGGCAACACCGGTTTGGACGCCGCGCCGCCCGGCGCACTCGCCGCGTTACCACGCGCGAGGCCCTGCTCGACAGCCTTCAGCAGCTTTTGCAAAGCAATCGGCTTCTCGAGGAAATTGAGTGCACCGATCTTGGTTGCCTCAACGGCCGTATCGATCGTGGCGTGGCCGGACATCATGATCACCGGCATGGTCAGTTGCCCTTGCGCAGCCCATTCCTTGAGCAAGGTCACGCCGTCGGTGTCGGGCATCCAGATGTCGAGCAGCACCAGGTCGGGTGCCTGGCGCAAACGGAATTCGCGCGCTTCCTGCGCGTTTTCCGCGGCCTCCACGACATGCCCTTCGTCGCTCAGGATCTCCGAGAGCAATTCCCGGATGCCCATTTCATCATCTACCACCAGGATGGTTGCCATTTACGCTGCCCTTGTCTGCACTGTTGCTTTTGTCTTTCCATGCGACGCACTGCCGTGCGCCGGACGCGGCCCTGTTCCAGGTGTCGCGGCATCGTCTGCCAGTTGAAGGAAGAGGATCGAAATCTGCGCGCCCTCGATCACGTCGCCCGCTTTCATGCGATTGCGGATGTCGATGCGCGCGCCGTGTTCATCGACGATCTTCTTGACCATCGCAAGACCCAGGCCCGTACCTTTGGCCTTGGTCGTCACGTAAGGTTCGAATGCACGTGTGAGGATACGCGCGGGGAAGCCCGGTCCGTTGTCCGACACGGTCAGACGCACCGCGACGTGGACTTTGCCTTCCGCGTCGGGGTCTCCGTATTCTACTGTCCTCGTCTCGAGCAATACACGCGGATGCTCGAGGTCCGCCACCGCATCCTGCGCGTTCTGCAGCAGGTTGTGAATCACCTGACGCAATTGCGTCGCGTCGCCACGAATCGCCGGCAGGGTGGCGAGCTCGACCTGGATCGCGCCTTTGCCTTCTTCGATACCGTACAGCGTGAGCACTTCGCTGACCAGATCATTCAGCTGCAAATGCGCGAGCACTGCCGGGGGCGTACGCGCGTAGTCGCGGAAATTGTCGACCATCTGCTTCATGGCGGCGACCTGGTTGACGATCGTGGTCGCGCCGCGCTTCAGCACATCTGCGTCGGATGGCGACAGCTTGTCGGCGAGCTTCATCTGCAAACGCTCGGCGGAAAGCTGGATCGGCGTGAGCGGATTCTTGATCTCGTGCGCGAGCCGCCGCGCGACCTCGCCCCATGCGATCGAACGCTGCGCGGAGATCACGTCCGAGATATCGTCGAATACGACGACATAGCCGGAGGTCTGCATGTCTTCCGCGTCGCGGTCCGTCGCCGAGACGAGCCGCGCGCCGCGCACGAGCAAGGTGAGCGGCTCGGTTTCGCCGGGCACCTGCACCGAAAACTGCTGCTGCCAGTGGCCGCGATCGTCGTGACCGTCGCCGCTAGCCGCTTCGCGATCGGCAAACGCCTTGCGAACCATGCCGCCGAATTCGCTCAGCACGCCGATCTGATCCAGCGCCGAACCCATCAATGCCTGGAACGGTTGACGGAAAATCCGCTCGGCGCCGCGATTCGCGGTGGTCAGCCTGAACTGACGGTCGAACACGAACACGCCCGCGGTCAGGTTGGCGAGAATGCTTTCCAGATACGCCTTCGAATGTTCGAGCGCAATGCGGTTGTTCTCGACCGCCGCGCGCGCTTCGGACAATTGCCGCGTCATGGCGTTGAACGACTGCGTGAGAAAGCCCAGTTCGTCGCGCGATTTGATTTCCCGCTTCGGCGTGTAATCGCCTTCCGTGATTTCCTTGGTGCCCTGCGCCAGCAGGAACAGCGGCCGCGCAAGCTGATTGCCGAGTGCGAGCGCGAGCATCATCGCGATGAAGGTGGCGAGAAAGAGCGCGAGCGTGAGCGTGCCGATATACATCTTGCGCAGACCCGTGCGCCCAAGCGCCTTCTCCTGATACTCGCGATAGGCGCGCTGCACCGCGTCGGCGTTGCGCGCGAGCGTGGGCGACACCGGCTGCGTGAGTTGCAGGAAGCGTTCGGTGGGTTGCAGCAACGAGGCGTTCGAGTCGGGAATGCGCTGCACCACGCGCAGCCGTAGCACGCCTTTGCTGCCATGCGCATGAGGGTCGCCGTCCACTTCGCCTTCGATCGCCGCGTAGCCGCGGCCGCGCGCCTGATCGATCATCAGCGGCGTGGGCAGATCGTTCGGCACGAGCGTCGCGTAGTTGCCGGATGCCTGCGCGACCACGTGCATATCGGGCGTCGCACCGGACATGCTGCGCGTAGGTTCGACGATCGTCGCATCCTGCACGCCGAACTGATCGCGCAGACGCAGCAGCGTGAGCGTGGTGCCGGCGGCGTCCGCGCTCGCCAACTGTTCCGACATCAACCGGCCCTTGGTCTGCAGATCGGACAGCGACGCGTCGAGCATGCCGCGCCCGAGATTCAGGCCGGACGTGAGCGCGGTTTCGACGTTCACATCGAACCACGACTCGATACTGCGCGACACGAACTGATACGACACGACGTAGATGATCCCGCCCGGCACCACGCCGACCAGCGCCATGAAGAACGCCAGTTTCGCCAATAGCCTTGTGCCGAACTTACCCTTTCGCAGCCGCGCAATGATGATGATGACGAGCGTCGCCACCACCAGCAAAAAGATCATCGCGACCGCGAGGTTGGCGGCGTAGAGCCACTGGTAATAGCGGTCGAAGAATTCGGTATTCGCGCTGGCGGCGGCCAGCAGCACGAGCAGCAACACGGCCGTGACCGCGACCGTCGACACCAGCACGCGCACGACGATGCTGCTGACACTGGTGGCGGAGCGCACTTTATTTAGCACGTTCGGTCACCGTGAAGGTAAAACGCTTCCATTCGGACGCGAGGTTCCAGTCGCGGTTGTTCACCGCGTCGATCTGGAACGGCTTGGGCATCAGCGCGATGTCGAGTTGCATGCGCACCGATGCGTTATACGTCTCGCCGGCGCGCACTTCATTGCGCTCGATGACGTGCCACGAGGTGACGTGCTTGATGACCGCGAGCGCATCCTTGAGCGTGGTAAAGCCGAGCTGCAAACCGCCGGAGGAGACGCTCGACACGCGATATTCGCGCGTGAGCGGCTGGAACGACAGGCGAATGCTTTGCGACACGCTGACCGGCTGCTCGTCGAACCAGTACCAGCGCGGCCGGCTCAATTCGAAGTCGGTCGTGAAATAGAGCGGGATGCCTTTATTGACCGCGTCTTCGAGATTGCTGTTCAGGTCGAAGTCGAAACGGGCGTCGAGGTTCCAGCCGGTGTTGTCGGCTTGCAGCGACGCACGCTGCACCGCGATCGAGTCAGCGTGCGCCGCGCCCGGCGCCGCGAGCCATAAGGCCAGCGCGATCCAGAGCACGGCTGCGAGCCGAAGCGGGAAGAAGCGTTTGATGGTCACCGTTTCTGGAAGCGCGCGTAGAAAAATCCGTCGTGGTCTGAGTTCGCGCCGGCGCTGTCTTCAGCGGGTTGTCCGGCATGGGAACCGGCCGATGGGTCGGCGGGCGCGCGAGCGACTGAAGGCAACAGTTGCCCCGGCGCGTCCAATCGTACCGCATCCTGATACTTGTTTCCAAACCACTGCGCCTGCATCTCGCCTTCTTCCGGAAAGATCGAACACGTAACGTAGAGCAACTCGCCGCCTGGTTTCACGAGCGGCCAGAGCGCGTCGAGAATGCGGCGCTGCTCGGCGACGAGCGCGGGAATGTCGGACGCGCGGCGCAGCCAGCGAATGTCCGGATGACGCCGCACGATACCCGACGCCGAGCACGGCACGTCCGCGAGAATGCGGTCGAACGGCTGGTCGATGTCGTCGTGCCACTTGGCGGGCGCGCCGGCGTCGCCGATCCGCACTTCCGCTTCGAGCTTCAGACGCTGCAAATTTTCGCCGATACGGCGCGCGCGCGACGCGTCGCTTTCGAGCGCGACGAGCTGAAGATTGGCGAGTTCGAGCAGATGTCCGGTCTTGCCGCCGGGAGCCGCGCAGGCGTCGAGCACGCGCATGCCGTCACGCACGCCGAGCAGTTGCGCGGCGAGTTGCGCGCCGGCGTCCTGAACCGAGACCACACCGTCGTTAAAACCGGGAATGCGGTCGACCGGCATCGCCGTGGCGAGTTTGACCGCATAGTCTCCCGCCTTGCTCGCGCCAATGTGATGGGTTTGCAGCACTTGCAGGTAGGCGTCGACCGTTGAACGACGCGCGTTCACACGCAGCGTCAGCGGGCCTTGCGTGTTGCCGGCGGCCAGCACCGACTGCCATGCGTCGGGCCATGCGCGCTTCACCGCATCGATCCACCAGGCCGGGTAATTCCAGCGCGCCACTTCATCGGCTTGCGCGGCGCTCAACAGCGCTTCGCGCTCGCGCAGGAAAGTTCGCAGCACGGCGTTGACAAGCCCCTTGGCAAAAGCGAACTCACGACGCGCGCCGATCGCGCTCACCGCCTGATCGACCACCGTGAACGGCGTATAGGCAGCGCTCGCTTCGTCGTCGACGAGCAAGGCGAGCGCGCATTCAAGCACATGGCCGACGTGCGGCGGCGGCGCCTTTTTCACCAGCTTCGCGATCAGCCACTCGACGGTCGCGAGACGCCGCATGGTGCGGTACGCGATGTCCTGCACCGCTCCGCGCGCGGCGGCGGTGCTGCCCTCAGGCGCGGACACGAAGACCGACTGCAGCGCGGCCGGCAACGCTGAACCGAGACGCACGGCGCCGACGGCCTGGCCCGCGCAGTCGAGCGCGAAACCGAGCGATTCGGGCGCGAGATGCAGCATCGACAATCGGGATTCGCGCGGACGCGCCGGTGAGGAAGCAGTACGCGAAGAAGGCTTTGTGGTCATGAAGAAGGCTAAGGCGGGCCGCGCGGAACGCGCGACGCAATCAACACACATTGTAGCGTGGCGCGAAGCGCGGGCTGCCGCGGCCGGCCGGCAGTGGATGGAGTGGGGGTTTGCACATGCACGGCGTGGTGGAATAGACGGACCTGCGGCGCGGGGTCTGCGGTGAGGTGAGGTGAGGTGAGGTGAGGTGAGGTGAGGTGCGGTGAGGTGAGGTGAGGTGAGGTGCGGTGAGGTGCGGTGAGGTGAGGTGAAGAGGCGTGCGGACCGTCTACGGCCGCGAAGGCGATTGATGGGCGCTTCATCGACCAGCGGCCACAGGCTGCCCCTGCTCCGCAAACCTGCCATTGGAACAAAGAAGGCGAGCCCGCAGACTCGCCTTTCTTTATTGCGACCAAGAGCCGCGCAGCGTTATTCGAAGCGCCCCGTGCGCGCCATTTCCATCAACCGCGCGACGCGCTCCTCGGTAGCCGGGTGCGTGGAAAACAGATTCGCGATACCGCCGCCCGACAACGGATTCATGATCATCATTTGCGCGGTGGCCGGATGCTGCTCGGCGGTGGGAAACGGAATCCCGCTCGCGTAACGATGGATCTTGTCGAGCGCCGAAGCGAGCGCTTGCGGGTCGCCGGAAATCTGCGCGCCGCCACGGTCGGCTTCGAACTCACGCGCACGCGAAATCGCCATCTGAATCAGCGCGCCGGCGATCGGCGCGAGCAGCGCGACGGCAATGCCCGCGATCGGATTCGTGGGACGGCCGTTTTCGTCGCGGCTGCCGAAGAACATCGCGAAGTTCGCCAGCGCGGAAATGGCGCCGGCCATGGTGGCCGAGATGGTCGAAATCAGAATGTCGCGATGCTTCACGTGCGCGAGCTCGTGCGCCATGACGCCGCGCATTTCGCGCTCGGACAACACGCGCAGAATGCCCGTGGTGGCAGCAACCGCCGCGTGCTCCGGATTGCGGCCGGTGGCGAACGCGTTCGGCGCGTCTTCATTGATCAGGTAGACGCGCGGCATGGGCAGGCCTGCACGCGTCGAAAGCTCGCGCACCATGCGATAGAACTGCGGCGCACTGGTTTCGTCGACTTCCTGCGCGTTGTACATGCGCAGCACCATCTTGTCCGAGAACCAGTACGAAAAGAAATTCATCCCAAGGGCGATCACGAGCGCGATCGTCATGCCGCGCGACCCGCCGATCATCCCGCCGATCACGATGAAAAGGGCCGTGATCGCGGCCATCAACATCGCGGTTTTGACCCAATTGAACATGTCTGCAACTCCTTGCCCCTGACGCGGGGTTCATATCTGCACCGCGACATCGCGGCGCCTGATTGTAAGCGAACTGTTAGATATGGGCGCGCAAGGAAAATTCAATCATCTTGATGCGGTGGCGAGTTTGATACCCAAACCGACAAAAGCACTGCCGACGCCCCGATCCAGCCACTGCTTCACCAACGGCTGCCCGGAGAAACGCTGCGTCACGCTGCCCGCGACCCACGCGACAAAGCTGTTCCAGACCATGCTCATCACGACGAACACCGCGCCCAGCGTGAGGAAGGCGAGCGCTTTGTGGTCGCTGCCGGCCGTCACGAATTGCGGGAAGAACGATACGAAGAACAGCACCACCTTGGGGTTCAGCACGTTGGTCCAGAAGCCTTGCAGGAAAAGCTGCCGCAGCGACTTGGGCGCACCGGCCGCGCGCGCTTCGCCTGCTGCCTGGTCGGCGGCCGGTTTGGCGAATATGAGGCGCACGCCAAGATAAATCAGATAAATAGCGCCGACGAACTTGATGACGGTAAATGCGGTGGCCGACGCGGCCAGCACTGCGGTCAAGCCGAACGCGCAGGCCAGCGAGTGAACGCAACAACCCGCCGAGATGCCGAGCGCCGACACGAGCCCCGCGCCGCGGCCTTGAGCGACGCTGCGCCCAACGATATACGCCGTGTCGGGACCGGGCGTCACGTTCAGGAGAAAGACCGCGACAACGAAAAACTCGAAATGGGTGATGCCAAACATGGGAATCCTTGAAATCCAGCCTATTGCATGGAGGATTCTAACGCGCGGCAGGATCGTCTAGCGGGGTCTTGAACATCGGCCGAACGGACGATGTTCAGGTCATGCGCAACAGTGTTACTTTGCTTCGGGAAGTTGAAAGCGTTGTCCCACAGCCAGCGTCGAGCCGGCCAGGAATTCGCGCGCCGGCAGGCGTTTGCCGCCGGGTTTTTGCAGTTGCGTGAGGCGCAACGCGCCTTCGCCACACGCCACAACCACGCCTTCGGCAGAGATGTCGGCGATCGTGCCGGGTGCGCCGTTGGTTTTCGCATCAATGGGAACCGCGGCCCAGATCTTGATCGACGTGCCGTCTTCCAGCGTGCCGACGCCGCCGGGGAACGGGTCGAACGCCCGCACCTGGCGCGCGAGCACGGCCGCCGGGCGGCGCCAGTCGAGCGCGGCTTCGTGCTTGCCGATCTTTTCCGCGTAGGTGACGCCGTCCGCCGGTTGCGGCGTTGCGGCCAGCTTGCCGGTCCGCTCCAGTTCGACCAGCGCCTCGACGATCAGCTTCGCGCCGTCTTGCGCGAGCCGGTCGTGCAATGTGGCCGTGGTGTCGTCGCCGGAAATTGCCGTGCGCGCTTCGGAGATCATCGCGCCGGTGTCGAGGCCAACGTCCATCTGCATCAGCGTGATGCCGGTTTCGGCGTCGCCCGCTTCGATCGCGCGATGAATCGGCGCCGCGCCGCGCCAGCGCGGCAACAACGAGGCGTGAATGTTGATGCAGCCGAGCGGCGGGATATCGAGCACTTCCTGCGGCAGGATAAGCCCATACGCGGCCACCACCATGACATCGTGCGGCGTGGCGCGCAATTGCTCGATCGCGGCGGCCGCCTCAGCCGGATATTTGCCGGCGCGACGCAGCGAAGGCGGCTGGGCAACGGCGAGCCCTTGTTCCTGCGCATAGCGCTTGACCGGACTCGCCTGCAACTTCATGCCGCGGCCGGCGGGCCGGTCCGGCTGAGTCAGCACGAGCGGCACCACGAACCCGGCACTGTGGATCGCGGCCAGCGCGGCCGCGGCGAACTCCGGCGTACCGGCAAAGATGACGCGCAACGAATGACTCATGAATGGGGGCGGTAGGCGAGGTGAACGCGCATTACATGGCGTGGGCGAGCTTCTTCATCTTGCTCTTGATGCGCGTCTGCTTCAGCGACGACAGATACTCGACGAACACGCGGCCCATCAGATGATCCATTTCGTGCTGGATGCACACCGCGAGCAGGCCTTCGCAGTCCATTTCGAAAGTCTCGCCCTTCTCGTTGAGCGCCCGGACGCGCACTTTCTCCGCGCGCTCGACATTGTCGTAAATGCCCGGCACCGAGAGACAACCCTCTTCCGAGAGCTTCTTTTCGTCGCTCGACCAGATGATTTCCGGATTGATGAAGGCGAGCAGTTCGTTGTGGTCGTCCGATACGTCGATCACGATCACGCGTTCATGCACGTCCACCTGGGTTGCAGCGAGGCCGACGCCGGGCGCCGCGTACATGGTCTCGGCCATGTCCTTGACGAGGCGGCGGATGCGGTCGTTGACCGCTTCGACCGGCTTGGCAATCTTGTGCAGCCGCTTGTCCGGGTAATTGAGGATGTTCAGTAAAGCCATGATTTCGAGTGTGATTTTCAGGCGCCGCTGACCGGTGGAAGGCTCGCGTTGGCCATTCGGCCAGGTTGTGGGCTTATCGCGTTACGCAGAGGATAGATGGTGTCGAACCGGTTCGATTCAACGCGCCACATGCGCTAAACGACGAGCCCGCGCGGGTGGGCGCGGCGCTGCGGTTATTTCGGATGATGAAAATTTTAGCATGGCGCCCGCCTGCCCGCTGGCCCAGCAAGAGGATCGACTCGCAATGCACACCTTGCCTGCAACCGACATTGAACTCGCCGCGTGGCTGCGGCTTTCGCTCGCGCCGGGCCTGAAACCCGCGGCGCTACGCCTGCTGCTAAGCGCTTTTGGCCTGCCTGAAGCGATTTTCGATCAAGCGCCCGAGGCGCTCGCCGCGATTGCTGGCGAGGCGGCGGCGCGCGCGGCGCTGGCCCCGACGGGCAGCGATTTCGACGCCCGGCTCGACGCGGTGATCGCGTGGCGTGAGCAACCCGGCAATCAGATCGTGACCCTCGACGACCCCGCTTACCCACCGGCGCTGCTGACCATGCCCGATCCGCCGCCTCTTCTATATATAAAGGGTCGGCTGAATCTGTTGCACACGCGAGCAGTCGCCCTCGTGGGTAGCCGCAGCGCCACACCGCAAGGTGTCGAAGACGCCGAGCGTTTCGCACGGGAGCTTTCGGTAGCCGGCGTTACCGTCGTCTCGGGCCTCGCGCTCGGTATCGACGGCGCCGCGCATCGCGGTGGACTTGCAGGCGTCGGCGGCACCGTCGCCGTGATCGGCACGGGGGCGGATCTCGTGTACCCGGCGGCGCACCACGCACTGGCGCGGCAGATCGCCGTGCAGGGCGCGATCCTCTCCGAATGGCCGCTCGGCACGCCCGCGCGCGCCGCCAATTTCCCGCAGCGCAATCGGCTGATCGCGGGGCTCGTCAGCGGCGTGGTGATCGTCGAAGCGGCAATGCGCTCAGGTTCGCTGATCACCGCGCGACTCGCCAATGAAATGGGCCGCGATATTTTCGCGCTGCCAGGCTCGATTCACGCGCCGCTGTCGCGCGGGTGTCATCGGATCATCAAGCAGGGCGCGAAGCTTGTGGAAACGCCGGATGAGGTGCTGGAGGAACTGGGCTTCGCGCGGCGGGCCGCCCCGCGGCCGCCTTCCAGCGCGGCGCATGCCGTTCTTTCGAGCGACGCCAGCTCGACGAATACGCGAGCGCTCAGCGGCGCGACAATCAGCCGGCCGAGCTCGGCGCCGCGGCCGACGGCAGGAGTGTCCGCGGCCGACCCGGTAACCGCAAGCCACGCCGCATCGCCCCGCCCACCGCTCGATCCCGAAGCCGAACACCTCCTCGCCGCACTCGGCCACTCACCCACCACGCTTGAAATTCTCGCTACCCGCACCGAGATGGAAGACGCGGCTCTGCAAAGCCACTTGCTGCAGCTCGAACTCGCTGGCCAGGTGACTGCACTGCCCGGCGGCCGCTTCATGCGGGCGAGCCACGGCTGACCCCGCATTGATCAGCTTCAACGACCATTCGGGATCGGCCATGCTACATTCGCGCCAAAGCACCTGACAAAAGTACGTAAGGAACCACCATGCCCGCGCTGAACCTCGACACCGACCAAGACCGGATCGCCGAGCGCGTCAACGAACCCGACACGCTGTTCGTTGCCTGCCTGTGCGCGGAATGGTGCGGGACCTGCCGCGAGTATCGGGACGCTTTCGACAAACTGGCGGACCGGCACCCGGAAATCTGCTTCGCATGGATCGACATCGAAACCCATGCGGACCGCTTCGACGATCTGGATGTGGAGAATTTTCCGACCATACTGATCGAAGATTCGGTTACGACGCGGTTTTTTGGCACGGTTCTGCCGCAGGCGGCGATTGTGGAACGGATGTTGTCTGATCTGACGGCGGTGCCCGGCGTCAGCGGCGCGCCCAAGCTTCGGCCGGCGCTGGCTGCAGCCTGACTCGGGCGGCCGGCTTGCGGGCCCACCAGCTCGGGCGTTGCGAGTGGTGCACAGGGCATTTGCCGCAACTTGCCCAATGGCTGAGCGCGCAATTATGATGGCGCGCTTTATGGCACTTGACACGCCGCCTTCGCGCCGTGTGCTATAAAGCGGTCGTTAATGGGTCGCAAAGGTCGCAAACGAGGGTCGCGCTAGCAAAAGCGCACTCACGGCCATCAACCCTGATCTACCAACCTCACATCGAGTCATGTCCAAAGCACTGATCATCGCCGAAAAGCCTTCCGTCGCGAACGACATCGCGCGCGCTTTGGGCGGCTTTACCAAGCATGACGAATACTACGAAAGCGACGAATACGTCCTTTCCTCGGCAGTCGGCCACCTGCTGGAAATTGCCGCGCCCGAAGACTATGAAGTCAAGCGCGGCAAGTGGAGTTTCGCCAACCTGCCCGTCATTCCGCCGCATTTCGATCTCAATCCGATCGCCAAGAGCGAGTCGCGCCTGAAGGTGCTGACCAAGCTGCTCAAGCGCAAGGATATCGACCGTCTGATCAACGCATGTGACGCGGGGCGCGAGGGCGAGCTGATTTTCCGTCTGATCGCGCAACACGCGAAGGCCAAGCAGCCGGTACAGCGCCTGTGGCTGCAATCCATGACGGCGGGCTCGATCCGCGACGGCTTCGCCCGTCTGCGTAGCGACGAAGAGATGCAGCCGCTCGCCGATGCGGCGCGCTGCCGCTCGGAGGCGGACTGGCTGGTCGGCATCAACGGCACGCGGGCCATGACCGCGTTCAACAGCAAGGGCGGCGGCTTCTTCCTGACCACGGTCGGGCGGGTGCAAACGCCGACGCTGTCGATCGTGGTCGAGCGCGAAGAGAAAATTCGCCGCTTCGTCCCGCGCGACTATTGGGAAGTGAAGGCGGAATTCGTCTGCGCGGCCGGCTTCTACGAAGGCCGCTGGTTCGATCCGAAATTCAAGCGCGACGAGTTCGATCCGGAAAAACGCGATTCGCGTCTGTGGGCGCTGCCCGCGGCCGAAACGATCGTCGCCGCCTGCCGCGGCCAGATCGGCACGGTGACCGAGGAATCGAAGCCGTCCACGCAACTGTCGCCGGCGCTCTTCGACCTGACCAGCTTGCAGCGTGAAGCCAACGGCCGCTTCGGCTTCTCGGCGAAGAACACCTTGGGCCTCGCCCAGGCGCTGTACGAAAAGCACAAGGTGCTGACCTATCCCCGTACCGACGCGCGCGCGCTGCCGGAAGACTATATGGATACGGTCAAAGAGACGCTCGGCATGCTCAAGGAGAGCAACAACTATCTGCCGTTCGCCAAGCAGGTGCTCGACAAGGGCTGGGTAAAGCCGAACAAGCGCATCTTCGACAATTCGAAGATCAGCGACCACTTTGCAATCATCCCAACGCTGCAAGCGCCGAAAAATCTGTCCGAGCCGGAACAGAAGCTCTACGACCTCGTCGTGAAGCGCTTCCTGTCGGTGTTCTTCCCGGCCGCCGAATATCGGGTGACGACGCGGATCACCGAAGTGGTCGGCCATCACTTCAAGACTGAAGGCAAGGTGCTGGTCGAACCGGGCTGGTTGCAGGTCTATGGCCGCGAAATCAGCGGCGAAGACGCGAACCTCGTGCCGGTGCAGAAGGACGAGAAGGTCAAGACGGACAAGATCGCCGCCCAGCAACTGGTGACGAAACCGCCCGCACGGTACAACGAAGCCACCTTGCTGTCGGCCATGGAAGGCGCGGGCAAGCTCGTCGAAGACGACGAGCTACGCGAAGCCATGGCGGCCAAAGGTCTCGGCACACCGGCCACGCGTGCGGCGATCATTGAAGGTTTGCTGGGTGAAAAGTATCTGATTCGCGAAGGCCGCGATCTGATTCCGACCGCCAAGGCTTTCCAGCTCATGACGCTGTTGCGCGGCCTCGGCGTAAAGGAACTGACCGCGCCGGAACTGACTGGCGAGTGGGAATACAAGCTCTCGCAAATGGAGCGCGGCAACCTGCCGCGCGACGCGTTCATGCAGGAAATCGCCCGCATGACGCAGACCATCGTGAAGCGCGCGAAAGAGTACGATTCCGACACGATCCCCGGCGATTACGCGACGTTGGAGACGCCGTGTCCGAATTGCGGCGGTCAGGTGAAGGAGAATTACCGGCGCTTTGCGTGCTCGAAGTGCGAGTTTTCAATTTCGAAGATCCCGGGCGGACGTCAGTTCGAAATTCCGGAAGTCGAAGAGTTGCTGCAAAACAAGACGATCGGACCGCTGTCGGGTTTCCGCAGCAAGATGGGCCGGCCGTTCTCGGCGATCCTGAAGCTCTCGTTCGACGATGAGATCAAGAACTTCAAGCTCGAATTCGACTTCGGCCAGGATGCCGGCGGTGAAGACGGCGAACCGCCCGACTTCTCCGAGCAGCAGCCGGTCGGCGCGTGCCCGAAGTGCAAGGGCCGCGTGTTCGAGCACGGCATGAGCTACGTCTGCGAAAACTCGGTCGCCAATCCGAAGACTTGCGACTTCCGCTCCGGCAAGGTGATCCTGCAGCAGGAAATTGCCCGCGAACAGATGTCCAAGCTACTCGAAGAAGGCCGCACTGACCTGCTGACCAACTTCAAGTCGTCACGTACCGGCCGGAACTTCAAGGCATTCCTAGTCAAGCAGAACGACGGCAAGATCGGCTTCGAGTTCGAGAAGAAGGAGCCGTCGGCGAAAACTGCAGCGAAGACCGCGGCGGCCAAGTCGGCTGCCAAGGCAGCGGCGGATTCGGTGGATTCGGAGTCTGAGGACGGTGACGCTCCGGTCGCGGTCAAGGCCACGCCGGCAGCCAAAAAGGTGGCGGCTAAGAAGGCACCCGCAACCAAGACCGCAGCAGCCAAAAAGGCGCCCGCGAGGAAAACGGCGGCACGCAAAACCGGCTCGTAAGTGGACCGGCGGCCGGAGCGAGATTCATCTCCGGCCGGCTTCATTCGAGGCCACCATAAGAAAAGGCGCGATCACTTGTGTGATCGCGCCTTTTTTGTTGCTTCTCCGGAAAACGCCCTGTGCGGGCGCCGCCGGCTTTATCGATTCACCACTGATTGACCACTTACAGCGGCGACAAGGCCGTGGGTCGAGTGCGGGTCGTTGTTTTTGCCAGCGACTTCGGCAGCGGCGATAACTCGCTGTCCAGCAAGCGCGAGAGCGGCTCAGCGCCGTCGAAGGCTTCCGGCGGCATCGGATCCGCGGAATCGGGCGCCGTCGTCATAGCGGTCCGGCCAAGGCCGTCCTCCTTGATCCACTGTTCACCAAGCAGGCTGTTCGGCGTCTGGCTGAAATGCTCGACCAGATGGTCGATGAACGTACGCACCTTGGCCGGCAAATGGCGGCGGCTCGGATACGCAATGTTGATCTCGACCTGCGGCAGCCGGTAGTCGCCGAGCAGCCTCACGAGCCTGCCGCGCGTCATGTCACGGCCGATCAGATAGCTCGGCAGGATGGCGATGCCCATGCCGAGCAGCGCAAACTGACGCAGCATTTCGGTGTTGTTCGCCACGATCACGTTCGACGGACGCACGCGGACCTCGCCGTCCGGGCCGGTGAACACGCGCTCGTCGCCCCAATATTCGGAAGGCAAGCTCAGGCACGGATGCTCGAGCAGATGCTCCGGACGCGTGGGCATGCCGTGCTTCTCCAGATACGCCGGCGTAGCGCACACGGTCATGCAACCCGTGGTGAGACGCCGCGTGACGATGCTCGCGCTGCGCATTTGCCGCGCGATCACCACGCCCACGTCGAAGCCTTCTTCGACCAGATCGACCTGGCGGTCGACCAACGTGACATCGGGGATAACTTTCGGATAGCGCTCCGCGTACGTCTGAAGCACGGGCGCGAGATTGTGCAACCCGAACACCACCGGCGCGACGATTCGCAACGTACCGACGGGTTCGTGATTGCGCGCGACCACCATCTGCTCGACGTCTTCCAGTTCGTCGAGAATCTGGCGCGCACGCTCGAGATAAACCTGGCCTGATTCGGTCAGAGACAAGCTGCGGGTGGTGCGATTGAGCAGTCGCGTACCGAGACGGCCTTCGAGGTCGGCAACGTGACGGGTGGCAAC
Source organism: Paraburkholderia sp. RL17-381-BIF-C (assembly GCF_046026435.1). Taxonomy (NCBI): domain Bacteria; kingdom Pseudomonadati; phylum Pseudomonadota; class Betaproteobacteria; order Burkholderiales; family Burkholderiaceae; genus Paraburkholderia; species Paraburkholderia sp. RL17-381-BIF-C. The sequence goes on from NZ_JARESX010000008.1 coordinate 73,026, forward strand.
TGCGTTGGAAATATCCATCGCGCTCGCAGCGCGGGCAAAACTGCCGAGATCCGCCACTTTGACGAAAACTCGCATCGACTGCAAATGATCCATAGGACAACTCCTGCCGTGTTACTGCTTCCTGACAATTAGTGAAAACCAGTGAAGCGAACTTGGAATTCTCCTACGACTCGGGAAATCGTGTGTAAGTTGCCCGCGAAAGCGGAAATATTGTCAATATTTGTGCGACTGTGCGCCCTAACATGGGGCGCGATCATCGATTGTTCCGAGAAAAGAAACAATCTGCTGCAATGCAGCTTGCAAGGCCTTTTTTTACCCAACAGACGTAAAGCTTGTGCGCGCGGTGTGGAATCAGAAAGAAATCGCCCTGCGGTCGCCTCCAAAAGAAAAACCGCCCGAAGGCGGTTTTTCATGCGAAGTGAATACTCACATGATCAGGCGGCAAGTTTTCCTTCGAGCGCTCGTTTGGCTTGGGTCAGCGCGGGCGGCAGGCCCTGCTGCAGTGTGTCAAACAGTTCCGAGTGTAGTGCGAGTTCGTCGCGCCACGCTGCGTCGTCCACGGAAATCACCTGCTCGAACTGCTCGCGGCTGAAATTCAGCCCGCTCCAGTCGATGTCCTCATAGTGCGGCGACACGCCGAAAGCATGTTCCTCACCCTGAGCCGAGCCTTCGATCCGGCCGACCATCCAGCTCAGCACCCGCATGTTCTCGCCAAAGCCCGGCCAGACGAACTTGCCGTCCGCGCCCTTGCGGAACCAGTTGACGCAGAAGATTTTCGGCAGTGTCGCGCCCAGTTGCTGCAGATGCTCGCCGGTCTTGAGCCAATGACCGAAGTAGTCGCTCATGTTGTAGCCGCAGAACGGCAGCATCGCGAACGGATCGCGGCGCACCACGCCCTGCTGGCCGGCCGCCGCGGCGGTCGTTTCGGAACCCATGGTAGCCGCCATGTAGACGCCTTCCACCCAGTTGCGCGCTTCGGTGACGAGCGGCACGGTGGTAGAGCGGCGTCCGCCGAAGATAAACGCGTCGATCGCGACGCCCGCTGGATTTTCCCAGTCGGCGTCGATCGAGGGGCATTGCGAGGCCGGCGCCGTGAAGCGCGCGTTCGGGTGCGCCGCCTTGCGGCCGCTTTCCTTCGCGCTCGCCGGCGTCCAGTCCTTGCCCTGCCAGTCGATCAGGTGCGCGGGCGCTTCGTCCGTCATGCCTTCCCACCAGACGTCGCCGTCGTCGGTCAGCGCAACGTTGGTGAAGATCACGTTTTCTTTCAACGTGGCCATGGCGTTGAAGTTGGTCTTCTCGCTCGTGCCCGGCGCCACGCCGAAGTAGCCGGCTTCCGGATTGATCGCGTACAGGCGGCCGTCCTTGCCCGGTTTGATCCAGGCGATATCGTCGCCGATCGTGGAGATTTTCCAGCCGTTCAGGCCTTCCGGCGGGATCAGCATCGCAAAGTTGGTCTTGCCGCACGCCGACGGAAACGCCGCCGCGACATGATGCTTGCGCCCTTCCGGCGAGGTCACGCCGAGAATCAGCATATGCTCGGCCAGCCAGCCTTCGGCGCGGCCCATGGTCGAGGCGATGCGCAGCGCGAAACACTTTTTGCCGAGCAGCGCATTGCCGCCGTAGCCCGAGCCGTAGCTCCAGATTTCGCGCGATTCAGGGAAGTGAACGATGTATTTGGTGGCGTTGCACGGCCACGGCACGTCTTTCTCGCCCGCCGCGAGCGGCGCGCCGACCGAGTGGACGCACGGCACGAATTCGCCGTCTTCGCCCAGCACGTCGTAAACCTCACGGCCCATGCGCGTCATGATGCGCATGTTAGTGACCACGTACGGACTGTCGCTCAGTTCCACGCCAATATGCGCGATCGGCGAACCGAGCGGCCCCATCGAAAACGGCACCACGTACATGGTGCGGCCGCGCATGGCGCCCTCGAACAGGCCGTCGAGCGTCGAGCGCATCTCGGCCGGGGCGATCCAGTTATTGGTGGGGCCCGCGTCTTCGCGGTGCTGCGAGCAGATGAAGGTGCGATCTTCGACGCGCGCCACGTCGGACGGGTCGGACCATGCGAGATAAGAATTGGGACGCCTGGCGGGGTTGAGTTTTTTGAGAGTGCCCGCTTCGACCATCTGCGCGCAAAGCCGGTCGTATTCTTCCTGCGAGCCGTCGCACCAGACGATCCGCTCCGGCTTGGTCATCGCAGCGACGCGCTGCACCCAGTTGACCAGTTTTCGGTTCTTGACCCACGCGGGCGCCTCGATAGTGGGCTGACCTTCGAATGAGGGATGATTCATCGACTTGTCTCCGTTTTGAAAGCAATAGAAAAACGGTACAAGCCCAGCGACGCTGCATGCGAGAGGCGTTCAATTCTTCACGCCGGGGTTGCTGCCACCCGACGCGCAATTGTGCAGGTCATTCCGGGCCACACAGCCTGTTGAGCGGAGAGGCCAGCCGACGGGGCTTCTGCAACCGTCTGTAAAGCGGCTTGCCTCAACACGCAACAAACTGTTAAAAACGATGTCAATCGGCCTTTGCCGTGGCGCTACCATTCTGTGCGGTAGCTACTACGGTAAGGCATTCAGCCAGACCGGCATGTGACCTAGGTCACATGGTGGGACAGTCAGCATAACACTCCGTTCCGCACCACCAAGGTGCGTCGCAAGACACATACCATGAAGATTGCCATCCTCGACGATTATCAGGACGCCGTTCGCAAGCTCGACTGCTTTCAATTGCTGGCCGACCACGAGGTCAAGGTTTTTAACAACACCGTCCGCGGTCTGGGCCAATTGGCAAGCCGTCTCTCCGAAGTCGACGCACTCGTTCTGATTCGCGAACGCACCCGCATCAACTCGCAACTGCTCGACAAACTTCCGCGTTTGCGCATGATCAGCCAGACCGGCAAGGTTTCGAGCCACATCGATCTGGCGGCCTGTACCGAGCGCGGCATTGCCGTGCTCGAAGGCACCGGCTCGCCGTACGCGCCCGCCGAATTGACGTGGGCTCTCATCATGGCGGCCCAGAGGCGGATTCCGCAATACGTAGCAAACCTTAAGCAAGGAGCCTGGCAGCAGTCTGGTCTGAAGACGTCGGCGCTGCCGCCGAACTTTGGTTTGGGGCAAGTGTTGCGCGGTCAGACACTGGGAATCTGGGGTTACGGCAAGATCGGCCAGCTGCTTGCCGGATACGGCAAGGCATTCGGCATGAACGTGCTGATCTGGGGCCGCGAGCATTCGCGCGAAGCCGCTCGCGCCGACGGTTACAGCGTGGCGGAGAGTCGCGAGGCGCTATTCGAGCAGAGCGACGTGCTGTCGCTACATTTGCGCCTGCACGACGACACGCGCGGCATCGTCAAACAGGAAGACCTGATGCGGATGAAACCGACCGCGCTGCTCGTGAACACGAGCCGGGCCGAGCTGCTCGACGAAAACGCGCTGGTGAACGCGTTGTCGCACAATCGTCCGGGGATGGTCGCTATCGACGTCTACGAAAGCGAGCCGATTCTGCAGGGCTACAGCCTGCTGCGCATGGAAAACGTGATCTGCACGCCGCACATCGGCTACGTGGAGCGGGAAAGCTACGAGCAGTATTTCACCGCCGCATTCAACAACATTCTGGCTTTCGACGCTGGCGATACGAGCAGCGTGGCGAATCCGGAAGCGTTACAGGGCGGCCGCCGGCGTTAAGAACGGCAGGTTCCGCGATGGGCGGCTCGGTGCCCACTGAGCCGCAGGAGAGTTCGTCCAGCGGGGTTCGCGCAGTATCGGCCCTCGCCACCGCTAGTGCTCTCACCGCGCCGTTTCGTGCGCGGCGGCTTCCATCAGATCGGGCATGCGTTCGAGAAAGGTCTCGCCATCGGCGCGGCCAAGGTTATACGCGTGCACCATCTGCGAGGGGCTCGTGTAATCCCAACTGGAAATCGGCACCTTGCGCGACGGCTGCACATAGAGCCGTCGCTGTACGCCGTGCGGCACGACGAACATCTGCGGCCGCGGATAGAGACGGGTGACCATCACGAGCACGTTGCCGGGTGCCTCGGAGTCGAGCGCGCCGACTGGCACGTTATCGACCATGCCGCCGTCCAGCACCGGCCGGCCGTTGCGCCGTAGCACCGGCGTGAACGGCGGCGTACTCGACGATTGCAGGATCAGATCCGCCAGATCTTCGACGCTCGCGCAATCTTGCGCGCGCACGAACTCCGGATGAAAGCCAAGCGTTTGCCCGAGCGTTGGATGCAGCGTCTTGCGCACGTACTTTTCGATGTTGTACGCGATCAGACCGGCGGCCACCGCGCTGCGCGCACCGAGCCAGCGCGGCAGATGCGACACGCCGATGCGGATTTCCGGCGCATCGGCGAGCGTCGAAAACTTCTCGCCGTAGATGTCGAGCAGCGCCTGACGGTAGATACGGTAATGCGGAAACACCGACTCGCCACGCAGCAGGTTGCCCCAGTAGGCGTTGCGGGTGTTGTGACGCAACGCGTCTTCGTAATAGCGCATCACCCAGTCGGAATCGCGCGTGTAGAGCATGCACGCGGTGGCGGCGCCGGCCGAAATGCCGGTGATGACGCGCGGCCGGATCCGCAATTCCGGCTGCACCACGTCCCAGAAACCCGCCTGCCACCAACAGCGATTGCCACCGCCGGCGAATACGACCTGATCGAACATCCTGATTTTTCCTCTTATGCGGCGCTCTGCCCGTTTTAGTCGAGTAGTGCGTAGGTCGTGGTGGCGTGGACGGCCATATTGCCGGCTTCGTCGAACAATTCGACCTCACCAAACACGAGGTTGCGGCCCATGCGTAGCACTCGCGCGGTGATCAGCACGTCGCCCTTGCGCACCGTGCGCATGAAATTGATATTGAGCGAGACCGTACTCATCGGCTTGAAACCGCCGAGTGCGGCCGAAATGGCGACGATCATCGCCGTGTCCGCCGCGGCCATGAAGACCTGGCCGCAGATCACGCCACCCGCGTGACGCAGGCCGCCCGAAAACGGCAGGCGCAGCGTGGCGCTTTCTTCATCGACCTTGACTGGCGTCAGCGTAAGCGCGCGGACCCACGGCGCGAGGATGCGGTCGAGTAATTCGATAATCTCTTTGTCATCCATGGCAAGCCCCCGGTCGAAAGCCGCGCGATGCTGCGTGCGGCAAAGTGTCCGCGACATGATACCGGGACGATATAGACAACGCTTTTTTCACGACAGCGAGTCCATTGAGGAATGCCTCGGGGCCGTCGATGCAAATATTTTTAAGAAATCTGCTAAAGGGGCTTGGCAAGCCCGAAAAATTTCTGCATAATTTCGCTTCTGTTGGGGGCGTTAGCTCAGTTGGTAGAGCAGCGGACTCTTAATCCGTAGGTCGAGTGTTCGAGTCACTCACGCCCCACCAAGATTCAAAGCAAAAAGCCCGGTCCTTGCGACCGGGCTTTTTGCTTTTCGGGTTCATGTGGGCACGGTGTGGGCATTAGGGGTGAACATCGATCCATGCGATTAGCGCGCCCAAGTCCGCGCGTCTGGCTCTACAGAAATCTAACTTCGAACGACAGTCAGCTATCGATCAAACACGGGCACGGTTGCATCGGCGACGAAACCATCGTCAATACACTGCTCATCTGACTCTTGAACGTATCTCCATCAGGCGATAGGCGCAATAAGCCAAGTTGGCCAATTGCCAGGTACCGTCGAGCGGTGATAGCAATCAGCGACAGAGTATCGCGTAATGCGATGGCCAATCTCGCCCCCACGGGACGCTGCAAATTCAGCATCATGCCAAGCCCGACATCGCCGTACTTGAGATGAGCGCAGCGCCGCAGGATGTCTTGTGGCCGTCAAACGCCACTGCGCGCCCGTCGACCCGGACTGTTTCGTCGCCTTCGATAATGACGCAGTTGTTGTGCCCCGACTTTGGACATGTGCACTTGTCGCCCACGCACGCAACGGCTCGCCCCATGACGGTCGAACCGTCCCGACCAGTGACTACCTTACCGCCATGGCTCGTAGAGTCGCCAACTCGGATCACCCCTCGCAAGACTGCCCCCTTCGAAAACATTGCATACCGGCGCATAAACCCTCGCTGATGTCGATGCGCTGGATTACCAGCACCTGTTCGAGCGCTTTCTGAGCATGTCCCCACTGCAGGCGAATGGGACGATTGTTCTGATCGAGGACACCGGAAGCGAATGCCCGCAATAGATCCGCAGAATTCACAGTTAATCTCTTGGAGTTCTTTGCTGATCGACCTTAACCGCCGTCCAGCCTTTGATTGATCGTCCGCGTCGCCCGGGTTCGTCAATTCATCGACCGGAGAAACGCAATTCGTCTGATTTTAGCAAACTCGATATTGCGCAACATGTTCGACACAAAATTTATCAGCCCCTCCAAACGGCCACTTGATTTTCGGCGCTTAAAGAAAATTGAAGAATTCCTTTCTTCAATCGACCTCCAGGAAAGAGCGACTACAATCAAACTGCCAGCTCATTTATGCGGACTGGCTAAATCAAACGTCTTGCTCAAAAAATATTGCTCGTTCGCCCGACTGTTTTCCAGCGACGTTGTCGTATTACGATGCTGCGTTTTATACCGCGTTATCCAGACCGTAAGCTCCGTGTCGCAAATCGGAGAAATCGGACGTATCCGCAGAGACCGGCGTGCCACAGGAGCACTTTAGGCGTCACCCGTTCGCCTTCCTTCGCTGTGGATCAGCTCACGATGGGACTTGCATCCACAAGATTGCGCCCATGCTGGGCGCACAAAGCAAAAAGCAAAAAGCCCGGTCGCAAGGACCGGGCTTTTTGCTTTTCAGCCTCCCCAAAGGCACTGCAAAGGCCAACCTTCGCGCGCCCGCCTTCCGATACCATGTCGGCTGCCCTCGCCGCCCTCCATGCGGCGCAAAGCTTTGCACTTCCCCGCACCGACAAAAACATGCACACGATCGACCGCCCCGCTCGCCGCTCCTTCTGGCAGCGGGCCTTGTCATGGGATCTCAACGACCCTCGCCTGAGCGCCGCCGCCCGTGTGTGGATCCCGGTCCTCTTCGGCCTGTGGTCGCTTTTCCTCGGCCAGGACCGCAATTGGGACGGGTTCAACTATCACCAGTACAACGGCTTCGCGTTCCTGAACGACAAGCTGCATACCGACTTCGCGCCGGCCGGCATGCAGACCTACTTCAATCCGATGCTCGACGTCTTCTACTACGCGTTGAACCGGACGTTTCCCGCGCCGCTGGCGGGCTTCATCATGGGCACGCTGCACGGCCTCAATTTCGTGCTGTTGCTGTCGATCATCCGGCGAACCCTGCCGCAACTGCCCCCCGAAGACGCGAACCGCACGCCTCTACTGCTTGCCGCAGCCGGCATCCTGACAGCGAATTTTCTGTCCGGCTTCGGCAATTCCATGGGCGACGACACGACCACGCTGTTCGTGCTCGCCGCGCTGCTGCTCGTCTTGCATCTGTGGGACCGGTTGGCAACGTGGTCGGCGGCCACCGCTGCGGGACTCGTAAGCGCGGGCCTCGTCGCCGGCCTTGGCATGGGCCTCAAGCTGACCAATGCGCCGTTTGCCCTCGCCCTTTGCGCAGGGTTGCTGCTGTTACCAGCAACACCGTTCGCGCGCGTGCGCGCCGCTTTCCTGTTCGGCGTGGGCGCTCTCGCCGGCTTGCTGGCTGCGGGCGGCTACTGGATGGCAGTAATGTGGCACACGTTCGGCAACCCGTTCTTTCCGCAGTTCAGCTCGATCTTCCCCAATCCGCTCAGCCCGCCGAGCGGCGTCGCGGATCAATCGTGGCTGCCGAAAAACGCGCGCGAATACATTCTCTGGCCTTTCGTCTTTGCATTCGATTCGAAGCGCGTCGGACAAGCGCGCCTGCATCAGATCATCTGGCCCGTCGTGTACGTGCTGTTCTGGACGCTGGCCGCCACCCGGCTCGCGGAGCTATTGCGCCGCAGGCCTCGAACCCGACGACTGAGTTCGCGAGCGGCATATGTCACGACTTTCGTGGCGCTGGGCTACTTCCTGTGGATGATTCTGTTCAGCATCTACCGCTATGTCGTTCCGATCGAAACACTGACGCCGCTCGTCGCGTATCTGCTGCTCTACCGGCTATTGCCCTACCTGACGGCGCGACGGGTCGCCGCATGGTTGCTCTGCGTGACGACGATGGTTGTCGTGGCCGGCGGCGTCGAGACGTGGGGACACGAGCGCTGGGCAAGGTCGGCCTTCCGTGCCGACGTGCCCGCTTTGATTAGCCCTCAGAACACGACGGCGGTTATTGTCGGCGGGAATCCGCCATGGGGCTGGATCGTGCAGTTCTTTCCCGTGTCGGTCTCGTTCACGCAGATCGACGGCAGCTTTCCCTACTCGCCGCAATTCGATCAGCACATAGCGGAGCTTGTGCGTTCTCGTGGCGGTCCCGCGTATGCGATCATCGAAGGCCGACATAACTGGCGCGTCGACAACGTGGCGAAAATGGATCGGATCGCCAATGCCATCGGACTGACCGAGGGCGTGAAAGGCTGCAACACGATACAAGCCGCGATCGATCGCCTGCACCTGCACGCGAGCCTGCAATGGACGCCGAACGCCGCCGACAATCGCATGTGCCGGCTCGACATCCGCCACGATGACGTGCGCGACGTGGCCGCGGAGAATGCACAACTGATCGAACAGGCGCGTCCTGTTCTGGAGCGGCATGGCTTCACCATCGACGCCAATTCCTGCGCCACTTACCGCGCCTATGTCGGCCAAGGCGTCTTTCCGTACCAATGGTGCGGCATCACGCATCGCTAAAACCGCAAGGCCCGGGGCGCAACATCACGGGCCGGCCATAGCAATTTCCTTCAATACACCCGGCACCCTCGCCCGATACCTTTGAGCGCCGCAGATCCTGCGCACTTCCGTATCGAGGCTTCCGATGACCGCACTGCTCTCCATGGCCGCATTCGCGCTGGCCTGTTCTATTTCACCGGGCCCGGTGAATGTCGTCGCGCTCAGCGCCGGCGCGCAACATGGCCTGGCCGCGAGCATGCGGCATGTCACCGGCGCGACCGTCGGCTTCACTGTGCTGCTTCTGCTGATTGGCCTCGGGCTGCATGAACTGCTCGCCCGTTTCCCCGACCTGATCGCCATAGTCAAATGGGCCGGCGTGGGCTTCCTGCTCTACATGGCCTACAAACTCGCTGTCGACGACGGCCAACTCGGCGCGGACAAGCCGGCGCGCGGACCGTCCTTCGCCTACGGCGCGGCCATGCAGTGGCTCAATCCAAAAGCCTGGCTCGCGTCGCTGGCCGGCATGGGTGCGTATGCAGCCGACGGCGACGGCAGGCTCATCGCGCAATTCACCGTGCTGTACTTCGTGATCTGCTATCTGTCGATCGCCAGTTGGGCCTACGCCGGCACGTTCCTGCGCAAATACCTGCAGCAACCGCAGCGGGTGAGGTTCTTCAATCGCATATTGGCGGCGTTGCTCGCGGCGAGCGCGCTGTATCTGCTCGCAGCTTGACGCACGGCCGCCGCCACAGCTTCAACTGCGATACTGCCCCGGCGTCGCCGCGACCAGCCGCTTGAAGATTCTCTGCAAATGCGCCTGATCGGCAAAACCGGCGTCGAGCGCGACCTCCGCAATCACCCGGCCGCGCCTGAGTTGGGCACGGCTGTATTGAATACGCCGGTTGATCAGGTATGCGTGCGGCGTCATGCCGTAGCGCTGCTTGAAAGCGCGGATCAGATGCGACGCGGACAGGCCGACCGCGTCGCAAATGTCTTCGAGTTTTAGCGAGCGCGTGCAGTTTTCAGCAATGAACTCCGCCGCACGCGTGAGTTGACGGGTCGCGTCACGATCCGGCAAGACCGCCGGATTCAGCTTGTTTTGTACTTCGGAGAAGAAGGCGATAGCCGCGCTTTCCTTGCGCAACACGTCGGCGTTACTGTCGACGAGAATCGCATGCAGCCGGTTCAAACCGCCGAACAATGCAGCGTCTGTAGACATGGTCTGCGAGAACGCGTGAAACGCGTGGTTCTCGTTGAAACCCAATTCGTGTTGCAGTGACGTGAGCCATGCGACGTCGACATGCATCATGCGATACGACCAGCGCTCGCCGGCAACCGGATTACAGGCGTGCACGTCGTCCGGATTCATCATGACGACCGCGCCCGTGCCGATCCATTCACGCGTGCGGCGATTCAGATAGACGCTGCGTCCGCCGGTCACGGCGCCGATGGAGAAGGTTTCGTGCGAATGTTTGGCGTAGCAGACCTCGCGGCCGTCTTCGATGGAGCGCACCTCGATGAACGGCAACGCATCATTGCGCCAGAACCGCGGCGCGCAAGCGCTTTTCGCGTGAACAGCCGCCTGCGTGATTCCGCTCATCTGTGCGCTCTCCGATTATTGCGTAGGCCTCGCCGCAGCAAGGCCTACGTATCGTAGCCGCCAAACGCACCATCAACAAGCCGACTCACTAACAACATGAACCACGTCGCGCGACAGCTTATTTCGCCGTCACGTCGATATTGCCGAGATACTTCGCGGCCAGCGTCTTCACGGTACCGTCGGCCTGCAGCTTCGCGATCGCCGCATTCAGGCGCTCACGCAATGCGGTATCGCCCTTGCGAATCCCGTATGCAATGCCGCTGCCGAGAATCTTGTCGTCGCGCACCGGCTCGCCGACAAAGGCGTAACCGTTGCCGTTCGGCTTCGACAGAAAGCCGGTCTGTCCGGCCGGCGCCAGCACGAGCGTCGCGTCGAGACGGCCCGCCACGAGATCCGCATAGACCTGGTTCTGGTCCTGATACGGCACGACGGTCACGCCCGCCGACTCCCAGTGCGTCTTGGCGAAGGTTTCCTGAATCGACGACTGCAACACGCCCACGCGTTTGCCCTTCAGCGAGGCCGTGGTCGGCAGCAGACCGCTGTCACGCTTCGCGATCAACTGCGTGGGCACGCGGTACACGACGGTGGTGAAATCGATCGCCTGACGGCGCTGTTCGGTCGCATTCATCGCCGAGTTGATCGCGTCGAACTTGCGACCCTGCAGCGCGGGAATCAGCCCGTCGAACGAGGTCTCGACCCATTTGCACGTCATATGCGCAGCGGTGCAAACGGCATTGCCGACGTCGATATCCAGACCCTGCAACTCACCGTTCGGCCCCTTCGATTCGAACGGCGGATACTGCGCTTCGAGGCCGAAACGCAGCGTCGACGTCTCCGCGGCGTTCGCGGCGGACGACGCCGCGAGCGAAGCGAACGCACAGGCCAGTGCCAATAGAGGCTTGAGCAATTTCATAGCAGGTCCCTTTCCCTTCGATTTATTGTCACGCCGCACTGCGGCGCGCTGATGCGTGACGGCGCGACGATCATACTGCGGTCAAAAATGCCGCCGTCGCGCGAAGCCGCCACTTGCATCCGTGACTCACACAATCAGATCTCGCACAGACGGCGCGCGCCTTCGATCAATGTCGCATCATCCTTCGAGAAACTCAGGCGGATCAAGCCGGAGTCCGTACCATCGGTATAAAAAGCCGACAGCGGAATCGTCGCAACACGTGCGTCGCGAATCAGGCGCAGCACGAAATCGCTATCGCTTTCTTCGGAGAAGCCGCGAAAACGCGCGAGCATGAAGAAGCTGCCTTCGCTCGGCAACAATTCGAAGCGCGAATCGCGCAGGGCGTCCGTGAGCAGATCGCGCTTCTTCTGATAGAACGCGGACAGGCCGAGGTAGCTTTCGCGATTGGCCAATGCGTCGACGAACGCGTACTGCATAGGCGTATCGGCAGAAAACACCATGAATTGATGGACTTTGCGAATCTCGTCCATCAGCGCGGCGGGCGCGAGGCAATAGCCGACGCGCCAGCCGGTCACGTGATACGACTTGCCAAACGACGAAACGATCACGCTACGCTCCGCGAGTTCGGAATGGCAAGCCATGCTTTGATGCTTCGCGCCGTCGAACACCACGTGTTCGTAGACTTCGTCGGCGAGAATCACGATATCGGTATTGCGCGTAATGGCCTTCAGGCGCTCGACGTCGGCTTCGCTGAACACGGTCGCGGTCGGATTGTGCGGCGTGTTGATGATGATCATGCGGGTCTTCGGCGTGATCGCTGCGGCGACCTCGTCCCAGTCCACGCGGAAATCACTCAAGGACAGTTTGATCGGCACGGGCGTCGCGCCCTGCAGGCGGACGATCGGGCCGTAGCTGTCGAACGAAGGCTCGAAGTAGATCACCTCATCGCCCGGATGCACCAACGCGCTGATCGTCGAATACAGCCCTTCGCTCGCGCTGGCGATCACGGTCACTTCGCTGGACGGGTCGTAGCGCACGCCGTACAGCGTGGCGACCTTGTCGGCGAGCGCTTCGCGCAAGGCGGCAATGCCGGCCATCGGCGCGTACTGGTTATGCCCGGCGCGCATGGCCTGAGCAACGCCGTCAATCAGTTTGGGGTCCGGCGCGAAGTTCGGCGCGCCTTGCGACAAATTCAGCGCATCGTGTTGCGCGGCCAGTTGACCGATCACGGTAAAAATCGTCGTGCCCACATCAGGCAACTTCGAGCGGGCTTGTGTGGCGCTCTGCATAAGGCTTTCTCCCTTTCTCCATCCGGCAGCGGATTCACGGACGGCCAGCTGCGCGGCGGTCCCTTCTGGTGTGGTGATTAGGCATCAGCCAAAGAACCGTCACAATCGAAACTTTGTCATGCGCCGCATGCGTTTACGTCATGGCTGACGCGGACCCGCGCCGCCATGGGCGAAGCCAGACACATCGGTGCTTTCGGGGAAGAAACGAGGTCGCGTGAAGAACGCGTGAAACTGCAGAGGTATGACGTAATGTGATGCGCCCGGCCACGAGCGGAGCGCTCGCGGCCGGCGTTGCCTTAGGCGTCGTCCATCAGGCGTCGTCCATCAGGCGGACTTTGACTTTTTTGCCCTTCACCTTGCCGGCGCTGAGCTTGCGCAACGCATCGCGCGCGATACTGCGCTCCACCGCCACGTAGGTGGACATTTCCGTCACGTTGATCTTGCCGATCTGCGAGCCGGCAAAACCCGCCTCGCCGGTCAGCGCGCCGAGCACGTCGCCGGGGCGGATTTTTTCCTTGCGGCCACCGAGAATCTGCAACGTTTCCATGGGCGGCAACAGTCGCTCGTTGCTCGCCGCTGTCAGTTCGGACAGCTTGTGCCACTCGACCTCGCGCTTTTGCGCCTGTTCGAGACTGCCGACGCGGCCCATCTCGTTCATGCTCGCGAGACTCAGCGCCCAGCCATCCTGATCGGCGCGGCCCGTGCGGCCGATGCGGTGCACGTGCACTTCCGGATCCGGCGTCACGTCGACGTTGATCACCGCTTCGAGCTGCGCGATGTCGAGACCGCGCGCGGCGACATCCGTCGCTACCAGCACCGAGCAACTGCGATTGGCGAACTGGATCAGCACCTGATCGCGTTCACGCTGGTCGAGTTCGCCATGCAGCGCGAGCGCATGAAATCCCTGCGCGCGCAGCACGTCGAGCAGATCGCGGCATTGCTGCTTGGTATTGCAGAACGCCAGCGTGCTCACCGGGCGATAGTGGTTCAGCAGCAGACCGACCGCGTGCAGACGCCCGTCTTCGGTCACTTCATAGAAGCGCTGACGGATCTTGGTGTTGTCATGCCGCTCGGCGAGTTTGACTTCCTTCGGATTACGCAGGAATTGCTGGCTCAGTTTGACAATGCCTTCGGGATACGTCGCCGAGAACAGCAGCGTTTGCCGTTCCTTCGGGCACTGCTTCACGACGGTCGCGATATCGTCGAAGAATCCCATGTCGAGCATGCGGTCCGCTTCGTCGAGCACCAGCGTGTTGAGCGACTGCATCGGCAGGCTCCCGCGCTCCAGGTGATCCATGATGCGGCCCGGCGTGCCGACCACGATGTGCGCGCCGTGTTCGAGACTCGCCGTTTGCGGACGCATGGGCGTGCCGCCGCACAACGTCAGCACCTTGATGTTTTCTTCGGCGCGCGCAAGGCGCCGGATTTCCTGCGTGACCTGATCGGCAAGTTCGCGCGTCGGGCACAGCACCATGGCTTGCACGGCGAAGTTGCGCGCGTCGAGGCGCGCCAGCAGCGCCAGCGAAAACGCCGCGGTTTTGCCGCTGCCGGTTTTCGCCTGGGCGATCAGATCGTGGCCGGCGAGCGCGATAGGCAGGCTCGCGGCCTGAATCGGCGTCATCTCGACGTAACCGAGCTGGGTCAGGTTGGCGAGCGTCGCGGGCGGCAGCGGTAGCTGGCTAAACGGCGCGCCGGCGGTGGTGGGACTGTTCATAGGTGTGATGGCTCGCAATCGGCTGGAGTCGGCAAGAGGCTGCTGAAGGCAAAAACTATTCGGCCATGGGGCCGGGGGCGGGACGGCCTTCGATCTGCTCGTACAACACCGAGCCGTCGTCCCCGTCGAAACGCTCGACGTAATTGCGCGCGCCGCACATCGGGCAACGGAACAGGAGGCCCTGCCCTTCGTTCTTGATGACGACGTCCGATTGCTCCCACTGGGCTTCGCAGGATTGATTTCTACAGGTAAACACGTTGCTTCTCCAACTGGATTCGATTGTTGATCCGGCAGGCCGCACCAGCGGCCCGGCCGTGAATGGGTCGCGGCCGTCGAGGTGACGACGGCCGAAAGCTATCAACCCAGGTGCGTATGCCGCGCACGCGGCGCGCTCACATCCATTTCGTTGAGCCCGTGCACGATGCCGCAATCTTCCACGGCCTGTTCGCCGTGGCATTGCTCGCGCAAGGTGGTCAATTGCACTTTGAGCTGCTTCAGTTCGTCGATGCGGGTATCGACGTGCGCAATGTGCTCGTCGATCAAGGCATTGATGCCGCCGCAGCCGGTGGCCGGCGCGTCCGTCAGACGCAGCAACGCACGGATTTCGTCGTGCGTCATGTCGAGCGCGCGGCAATTACGGATGAAACGCAGCCGTTCGACGTGCTTTGCCGTGTAACTGCGGTAATTGGCCTCGGTGCGCTCCGCTTCCGGCAACAGGCTCTCTTTCTCGTAGAAACGGATGGTTTCGGTCGTGCAATGGGCGATTTTCGCCAATTCGCCGATTTTCATGGACCCTCCGGATGGCGGCCTTGACCTTGTAGTGGCTTCAAGGTGTTTACTAGACCACAAATCGAACCAGGAAGCCACCATGCCTCAAGCCAACCATGCCGAAACCGACCGACTGGAACGGGTGAAAGCCTGCACCGACGGCCACGACGGCCATGCCCATGCGCACGAACCGGCTCATGGTCACGGCGCGAAGTGCGACCATGGCCACGAAGACCACGCTCATGACCATGACGGTGACCACGATCTCTGCAACGACCACGGCCACCATCGCCACGCTCACAGTCCCGCCGACACACCTTGTTGCGCGACGGCGGGAGCCGCGTCGGCACCGGTCCGGCTGCCGCAACCGGAAGCCGTCGGCAGCGACCTGCGCACCGCCATCCGCATCATGCAGATGGATTGCCCAACCGAAGAAGCGCTGATCCGCAAGAAATTCAGCCGCATGCCGCACGTGCGCAGCATGGACTTCAACCTGATGCAGCGGGTCTTGACGGTGGTCCACGCGCCCGAGGCGCTCGACTCGATCCTCGCCGCGCTCCGTTCGCTCGATTTCACGCCGGAACTGGCGGACGCCGATCCGCACGCACCGGCCACCGCCGCGCCGCACGCGCCGCCCAAACCGTGGTGGCCGCTGGTGCTCGCAGGTGTGGCCGCGGCCGGCTCAGAGGCCGCAGGCTGGCTCGGCACGCCGGTCTGGGTGTCTGCGGCTCTGGCGATCGTCGCCATCCTCTCCTGCGGCCTCACGACGTACAGGAAGGGCTGGCTTGCGATCCGCAACGGCAACCTGAACATCAACGCGCTGATGAGCATCGCGGTGACCGGCGCGCTGATCCTGCGGCAATGGCCGGAAGCCGCCATGGTGATGGTGCTCTTCACCATCGCCGAACTGATCGAGGCGAAGTCGCTCGACCGCGCCCGCAATGCGATCCAGGGCCTGATGCAACTCACGCCCGACCAGGCCAGCGTGCAACAGCCCGACGGCAGCTGGCGGTCCATCGACCTCAAGGCGATTGCGCCCGGCGCCGTGGTCCGCGTAAAGCCGGGCGAGCGGATCGCGCTCGACGGCGAGATCGTGGCGGGCCGCTCGAGTGTGAATCAGGCGCCGATCACCGGCGAAAGCCTGCCGGTCGACAAGGAGACGGGCGACGCGGTGTTCGCCGGCACGATCAACCAGACCGGCTCGTTCGACTATCGCGTCAGCGTCGCCGCCGGCAACACGACGCTCGCCCGCATCATCCATGCAGTCGAAGAAGCGCAGGCCACCAAGGCGCCGACGCAGCGCTTCGTCGATCAGTTCGCCCGCGTGTATACGCCGATCGTGTTCGCCGTCGCGCTCGCCGTGGCCATCGTGCCGCCGCTTCTCTTCGGCGGATCGTGGCAAGCGTGGATCTACAAGGCGCTGGTGATGCTGGTGATCGCGTGCCCGTGCGCGCTCGTGATCTCGACGCCGGTGACGATCGTCAGCGGTCTCGCCGCGGCCGCCCGCAAAGGCATTCTGATCAAGGGCGGCGCATTTCTCGAACGGGGCCGCAAGCTGACCCGGCTCGCGCTCGACAAAACCGGCACGCTCACCCACGGCAAGCCCGTGCAAACCGAGTTCGAGATACTTGCCGAGGTCGACGCGGTCCGTTGCCGCGCGCTTGCGGCGAGCCTCGCGGGACGCTCGGATCATCCGGTATCCATGGCGCTTGCGGCGGCCGCGAAGGCCGACGGCGTCAGCCATCTGACGGTCGACGCCTTCGAGGCGCTCGCGGGACGCGGCGTGCGCGGCGAGATCGACGGCTTGCCCTACTGGCTCGGCAATCATCGGCTGGTCGAAGAACTCGGACGCTGCTCGGCGTCGCTCGAATCACGGCTCGACGGGCTTGAACGTCAGGGCAAGACCGTGGTGATGCTGGCGGACGCCGAACGCGTGCTGGCCCTGTTCGCGGTCGCCGATACGGTGAAGGAGACGAGCCGCGCCGCCATCGCCGAATTGCAGCGCCTCGGCGTGAGCACGGCGATGCTGACCGGCGACAACCCGCACACCGCCGCCGCGATCGCGCAGCAGGTCGGTATCGACGAAGCGCGCGGCAATCAGTTGCCGGAAGACAAGCTCAACGCGGTCGCGCAGTGGTCGAGCGATCACGCGACAGTCGGCATGGTCGGCGACGGCATCAACGACGCGCCCGCGCTGGCACGCGCCGACATCGGCTTCGCGATGGGCGCGATGGGCACCGACACGGCAATCGAAACCGCCGACGTCGCTTTGATGGACGACGACCTGCGCAAAATTCCGGCATTCATTCGCCTGTCGAAGGCGACGCATTCGGTGTTGGTGCAGAACATCACGCTTGCATTGGGCATCAAGAGCGTGTTCCTCGTGTTGACCGTGATCGGCCTCGGCACGATGTGGATGGCCGTTTTCGCCGATGTCGGCGCGAGCCTGCTGGTGGTCGCGAACGGGTTGCGGCTGTTGCGCAAGTGACGGCGTAGCGAGTTTTTTGCGGCTGCGGTGCAGCGCACGGCGCTTGCAGCCGGCCAAGGTCAGTGCGCGACCGCGTTCACCGCGCCGGCCGTCTCCGCGTGAGCGCCGATCGCCGCCTTCAACGTATCCGACGGCCGCATGCCGAACAGCTTCCGGTAATCGGTCGCGAACTGGCTCAGGTGCCAGAAGCCCCACGCCGCCGCGACGTCCTGCACCGAGCGCGATTCGCGCGATGCGCTCGACAGATCGCGCCGCGCGCCATTCAGGCGAATCGCGCGCAGATACGTGGCGGGCGCCATGCCGAGCACGTCCTGAAAACAGTATTGCAGCGTGCGCCGGCTGACATGCAACTGCTCGCACAACTCCGGCACGCTCACCGCGCGGTCGCGATTGAACAGCACATAGTCGCGCGCTTCCGACACGATCGACTGCCGACGCGGCCGCGTCGGCATCACAACCTGCTCCGAAGCTGACTCCAAAGCGGGCAACGCACCGACGTCGAACAGCGAAGCCAGCACCGCGGCCTGCAGATTATTGCGGGCAACCGAAGACAGCGGCGTGCCGCGCACGGCGCCATCGTCGAGCAACTGACGCAGCGTGGCGCACAACTGTTCCTTGCGCGCCATGCCGATCGGCACGACCTGCGTATTCGGCACGGGGTCGGCCAGACCGATGCGCTCCACTTGCTCCGCGTAACGGCGCAGCACCTCCCCTTTGACCACCACACCAAAAATCTCGTAACCCGCGGAGGTCAGCAGCTCAAATTCGATTCCGCCCGGACGGAACGCGAGCGCGTCGCCGGCAATCACTTGCGCGTCGATGCGGCCAGAACCGGCAGGGCAAGTCGGAATGCCAAACCAGTAGGCGTCCTTTTGCACTTCGCAGGTTTGCCGCAGCGTATGGCTGGTCGTTTCGACGAACACCTGCATGTGGTCGAGACACAGCTCCGTCAGGCCGCCGACAAAACACCCCGCCGTCAACTGGTCGTAGGTCTGGCTCCAGCCATGAAGATTGCGCGCCTGCTCGTCGGCATCATGGGCGACGCGGGTCTGCACGCAGAAGCTCGGCTGCGGCGTGAGCACCGAAGCGGCCAGGCTATCGCGGAAAGTGTCGATCGTCATACCGGATCTGCGCAAACGGGACATGAGGGTGACAGGGAAAGGCAATTCCCATGCCGAACGACTCCGACGCCTCGCCACTCGAATCGTACCGCCAGCCCACAGGCCCACTGTTCAATGGATGAACAGCACTGCGTGCATTGCTCAAAATTGTGACGCCCCCTTGATAGCGACTGAACAATCTCGTGCGCCATGCCGTGCGCTAGTGCCTGCCGCGTGTGCATGGGTCACCAGCGCGGTGCATTGGCACGCTTCTGGCTCTACCCTGAGGCGGCCAAGCGAAATATCGCGCCGAATATAGCCCATTCAAACATGTGAGGAGCACACAGATGAACCATGCAGAGATGCAATTTCTGACCACCGAATACCCGTTCAAAAAGCAGTATGCGAACTTTATCGGCGGCGAGTGGGTGAAACCCGTGGGTGGCGAGTATTTCGACAATGTGTCGCCGATCACCGGCGAGGCGTTCACGTCGATTCCGCGTTCGCGTGAAGCCGACGTCGAACTCGCACTCGATGCCGCGCATCGTGCGAAAACGGCGTGGGGCAAAACCTCGGCCGCGGATCGCGCGAATATCCTGATCCGCATTGCCGACCGGATGGAAGCGAACCTGCAGCGTCTCGCCGTAGCCGAGACGATCGACAACGGCAAGCCGTTGCGCGAAACCATGGCTGCGGACATTCCGCTCGCCATCGATCACTTTCGCTATTTCGCCGGCGCCGCGCGCGCGCAGGAAGGCTCGCTCTCCGAGATCGACCACGACACGGTCGCTTATCACTTCCATGAACCGCTCGGCGTGGTCGGCCAGATCATTCCGTGGAATTTCCCGATCCTGATGGCGGTGTGGAAACTCGCGCCCGCGCTTGCCGCCGGCAACTGTGTGGTGCTCAAGCCTGCCGAGCAAACGCCCGCTTCGATTCTCGTGCTGGTCGAGATAATTCAGGACCTGCTGCCCGCGGGTGTGCTGAACGTGGTGAACGGCTTCGGTCTTGAAGCCGGCAAGCCGCTCGCCTCCAGCAAGCGCATCGCCAAGATCGCGTTTACCGGTGAGACCACGACCGGCCGCCTGATCATGCAGTACGCGAGCCAGAACATCATTCCCGTCACACTCGAACTCGGCGGCAAGAGCCCGAATATTTTCTTCGCGGACGTGATGAGCGAGGACGACAGCTATTTCGACAAAGCGCTCGAAGGCTTCACGATGTTCGCGCTGAATCAGGGCGAAGTGTGTACCTGTCCGTCGCGCGTGTTGATCGATGAAAAGATCTACGACCGCTTCATGGAACGTGCGCTCAAGCGTGTCGCCGCGATTACGCAAGGGCATCCGCTCGATACCAAGACGATGATCGGTGCGCAGGCTTCGCAGGAGCAGCTGGAAAAAATCCTCTCGTATGTGGACCTCGGCAAACAGGAAGGCGCCGAATGTCTGATTGGCGGTGAACGCAATACGCTTGGCGGTGAGTTGAGCAAAGGCTACTACGTAAAGCCGACCGTCTTCCGCGGCAACAACAAGATGCGCATCTTCCAGGAAGAGATCTTCGGGCCGGTCGTGTCGGTCACGACGTTCAAGACGGAAGAAGAAGCGCTCGAGATTGCCAACGATACGCTCTACGGTCTCGGCGCCGGCGTGTGGACGCGCGACGGCACGCGCGCCTATCGCTTCGGCCGCCAGATCCAGGCGGGCCGCGTGTGGACGAACTGCTACCACGCTTATCCGGCGCATGCGGCGTTCGGCGGCTACAAGCAGTCGGGTATTGGCCGCGAGAATCACAAAATGATGCTCGACCATTATCAACAGACCAAGAATCTGCTGGTCAGCTATAGCGACAAGCCGCTCGGTTTCTTCTAAGCACCGCGCTCCTGTTCGGGCGAGCCGCACTGTGCGGCTCGCTCTCTTTTTTGCAAGGGCATGTGATGGCTGATAAGAAGGAAGTCGCCCGCGTAATCGCAACGCCGGCTGCCGTCGAGTTGATCGACAAGTTGCGCGCCGAGCACGGGGCCGTGCTGTTCCATCAATCCGGCGGATGCTGCGACGGCAGCGCGCCGATGATGTTTCCGCAAAGCGAGTTTATGGTCGGCTCGTCCGACGTGAAACTCGGCACGATTGCGAACGTGCCGTTCTACATGAGCGAATCGCAATTCGAATACTGGCAGCACACGCAGTTGATCATCGACGTGGTGCCGGGCAACGGCGGAATGTTTTCGCTGGAGCGGCCGAGCGGTTTACGTTTCCTGACGCGCTCCCGTCTTTTCGAAGACGACGAGAACGCGTGGCTCGAAACGCATCCGGTGCAGCGGGCCGATGCTTGATCCTGCGTGCGATCTGTTATGCGGTGCCAGGGTTTGAATCGTCGCTGATCGAGGGTGCTGCTGGTGTCTCTGCCAGCAGCGCATCGCTGTCGTCTTTCAGGCCGACGCCGGTGAGACCCAGACGCCTTGCGTGCGTCAGCAGATAGTGCAGTTTGTGTGCGGCCAAAGGATAGTCGAGTCCTTCAGGGCGCACGTTCGAAATACAGTTGCGTTGCGCGTCGCTGCAGCCGACCCTCGGCGCGTACGTGAGATAGATGCCGAGGCTATCGGGCGAACTCAAACCCGGTCGCTCACCGATCAGCATCACCACCAGCTTGGCATTCAGCAATTCGCCGATCTCATCACCCAGCGCAACGCGCGCCTGACGCGCGACCACGACCGGGCCAATCTTCCAATCCGCGAGACGTGGAACGACCGCTTGCAGCAGCGGAAGAGCTTGCTTCGACGCGGCGAACGCCGAAAGACCGTCGCCGATGACAAAGACCACCTCGGGCGAATCGTCGGGGACAGCCGCCAGCGCTACGCGACTCGCTTCCGATAAACGTCGGCCGAGATCGGGACGCCGTAAATAATGCTCGCGATCGGGCGCGGCGCTATGCACGTCGAGCGTGTTGAAGTTTTGCGCGCGCAGTTGCTCGTGCAACACGTCCGTATCGAGCGGATGATGCACGGCATCACGCGCCTGCGCGTGCGACAGATTGAACGCCAATAGCGGCGCAGTCGGTAGGCTATTGCCCGCGCGGCCCAGCGCGATGCGTGCATTGGTAAACTGCCGCAGCGCGTTCCATGGATTCTTTTCGAGGAAGTCGCTCATGCAATGCCCATCCAGTCAGGCGCGCCTTCCAGCAGCGGTTGTTGTGCCGATGCACTGAGCAAGGCACCGCGCGAGTCGGTGATCTGCATCGACTCCAGCCATTCTTCGAACTCCGGCGCGCGGCGCAAGCCGAGTACCTCACGCACGTAAAGTGCGTCGTGGAAAGACGTGCTTTGATAATTGAGCATGACGTCGTCAGCGCCTGGAATGCCCATGATGAAGTTGATGCCCGCTACGCCGAGCAGCGTGAGCAGATTGTCCATGTCGTCCTGATCGGCTTCGGCATGGTTCGTGTAGCAGATGTCGCAACCCATCGGCACGCCGAGCAGTTTGCCGCAGAAATGATCTTCGAGACCGGCGCGCGTGATCTGTTTACCGTCGTAGAGATATTCCGGTCCGATAAAACCGACCACAGTGTTCACAAGGAACGGATTGAACTTGCGCGCGACCGCATACGCGCGCACTTCGCAAGTTTGCTGATCCACACCGAAATGCGCATCTGCCGACAACGCGCTGCCCTGACCCGTTTCGAAGTACATCAGATTGTTGCCGACCGTGCCGCGCTTGAGCGAAAGGCCCGCTTCATACGCTTCCTGCAGCAGCGCGAGAGAAATGCCGAAGCCCGCGTTCGCTTTCTCCGTGCCGGCAATCGACTGAAACACCAGATCGACGGGCGCGCCTTTTTCGATCGCGGCAATCGTATTGGTGACGTGGGTCAGCACGCACGATTGCGTCGGCACCTGATAGCGTTGACGGAAGTCGTCGATCATCAGCAGCAGCTTGGTGATCGCGGCGAGATTGTCGCTGGCCGGATTGATGCCGATCATCGCGTCGCCGCAGCCGTACATCAGGCCGTCGAGCATCGAGGCGGCAATGCCTTTGACGTCGTCGGTCGGATGATTCGGTTGCAAGCGCACCGACATGTGGCCCGGCAAGCCGACCGTGTTACGAAAGCGTGTAATCACCGGACGTTTACGCGCTACCGCAATCAGATCCTGATTGCGCATCAGTTTGGACACCGCTGCGACCATCTCCGGCGTGAGACCCGCGGCGATACGCGTGAGCGCGTCGGCATTGGTCGTGCTGCTCAGCAACCAGTTGCGAAAATCGCCCACCGTGAGATGCGCGATTTCGGCGAATGCCTGCGGCGAGTGATCGTCGATCACGAGGCGCGTGACTTCGTCGCTTTCGTAGGGGATCAACGCTTCGTTGAGGAAGGTGCGCAGCGGCAATTGCGCGAGCGCCATCTTGGCGGCGACGCGTTCTTCCTCGCTCGCCGCCGCCACGCCCGCGAGCTGGTCGCCGGAACGCTGCGGACTGGCTTTCGCCATCAGTGTCTTCAGATCGGCAAAGCGGTAGGTGCGGCTGCCGATCGTCTCGGTGTAGCTCATCTTTACGACTCCATCGCCGCTGCTCGAGCAGCGGCTCGATCCGTCATTCCTCGAGCAACGCGTCCGCCGGCGCGGCTTCGCGTTGATGCCGCGTCAACAGGAAGTAGACGTAGCCCAGCGCGAGAAAGATTGCGAACACGACCGCCACCAGAAAATTGAAGTAGACCATGGTTGCCAGACAAATCACCGCGGCCACCAGCGCGAACGCCGGAAAAACCGGAAACAGCGGCGCGCGGAACGGGCGCTCCATGTTCGGCTCGGTGCGACGCAGCTTGAACAGCGACAACATGCTGATGATATACATCACGATAGCGCCAAATACCGACATCGTCACGATGTTCGCTGTCAGCGTCTGGCCGCCGAACTGGATCAGCTCGTCGCTGTAGATCGCCGCGATGCCCACCACGCCGCCCGCAAGGATCGCACGATGCGGCGTCTTGAAGCGCGGATGCACCTTCGAGAGCCACTCTGGCAGATAGCCGGCGCGTGCCAGCGCGAAGATCTGCCGCGAATAGCCGAGGATGATGCCGTGAAACGACGCGACCAGTCCGAACAGCCCGAGCCACACCAGCATATGCATCCAGCCGCTATGTTCGCCGACGATAAACTTCATCGCCTGCGGCAGCGGATCGTTGATGTTCGACAGCTTGGTCCAGTCGCCAGCCGCGCCGGCAAAAACCATCACGCCGACGGCAAGCACCACCAGCGTCAGAATGCCGGCGACGTAGGCGATCGGAATCGAGCGCTTCGGGTTCTTGGCTTCTTCGGCGGCCATGGCCACGCCTTCAATCGCGAGAAAGAACCAGATCGCGAACGGAATCGCCGCGAACATGCCGTGAAACGAACCCATGCTGAAGGTGTCGGCACCCGACCAGCCTCCCTTCGCGAAGTTCGACCACTGAAAACCGGGTGACACGACACCCATGAAAACGAGCAGCTCGAAGATCGCGAGCAGCGTCACGCACAGCTCGAACGCCGCGGCAATCTGCACGCCGACGATATTCAGCGCCATGAACACGAGATAAGCGCCCATCGCCGCATGTTTCGGTTCGAGACCCGGAAACTGCACGTGCAGGTACGCGCCGATCGCAAGCGCGATGGCCGGCGGCGCAAACACGAACTCCACCAGCGTCGCCGCGCCGGCCAGATAACCGCCCGTCGGACCGAAAGCGTGACGGGCGTACGCGAACGGGCCGCCCGCGTGCGGAATCGACGTGGTGAGTTCGGTGAAACTGAAAATGAACGTCGTATACATCGCGGCAATGAAAATCGCCGTGAGGACGAAGCCGAGTGTGCCGGCGCTTGCCCAGCCATAACTCCAGCCGAAATACTCGCCAGAAATGACGAGGCCGACCGCGATGCCCCACAGCTGCCACGTGCCGAGCGTCTGCTTCAACTCGTGATGCGTGACTTTGCCGACATGCTGATTGTTGGACTCTGATTTCATCGGGTGCTCCCTGACGGTGCCGCCGGCTCGATCCCGCAAGGCTTTGCGGTGCATGGGCGGACAGGTTTCAGCCGATGGTAGTGAGCCATTATTCGAGGTGTTATCGAAATTCGGCAAAGTTTTGCGGCATGGCGGTGTCAGCGGGCGCTTAACTGCAGCGTATGTTTACCGCTGAGTTCAGGTGAACTTCGCAGGATTTGGTAAACGCGGACGTGATACTTTGGCGCACATCCGTTCGACAGCTCTCACGTTGATCCAGCCATGAATGAATCAGGTAATCGAGCTCGCTATGAATCACGGCTCGGCCGCGTGCTCGACCATATTTACGATCATCTGGACCAACCGCTCGATATCGATCGTCTGGCGGAAATCGCCTGCCTCTCGCCGTATCACTGGCACCGGATTTATCAGGCGATGTATGGCGAGACGGTCGCCACCACCGTGCGACGTTTACGGCTGCATCGCGCGGCCGGCTATCTGGCGAACGGCTCGATGCCGATTCCGGAGATTGCCGAACGCTCCGGCTACAGCAGTCTGCAATCTTTTTCCCGCACCTTTCGCGCTGTGTTCGGCATGCCGCCGGCACAGTATCGCAAGCAAGGCACACATAGCCGGTTTCGACCGGTGCTATCAGGAGACGATCAAATGACATTGCGTGAAGTGGTGATTCGTCACGTGGAGCCGATGGAGGTTTTGTCGGTCGATCACATTGGCCCTTATATGCAGATCGGCAAAGCGTTCGATGCGCTGTTCGGTTGGCTGGCGAAACATAATCTGCTCGCGGCGCAGATGCGCATGATCGGTGTTTACTACGACGATCCGGGTGTCGTTGCGGAGAGTGAGTTGCGGTCTAAGGCTGGAGTGTTGTTGCCGCATCCGGTTCAGGCGTCCGTGACGGTGAGTCCGCCGGTTTCCGTGGCGCATGTGAAGGGTGGTGAGTACGCGGTGTTGCGACATCAAGGACCGTATAGCGATATGCGTGCGGCTTATGAGTGGCTGTATGGAACGTGGCTCGTGCAATCCGGGCGAGAAGCCGCCGACGCGCCGGTGTTCGAGGAGTATCTGAATAGCCCGAAGGATACGGCGCCTGCTGATCTCGTTACGGATATCTGTTTACCGCTGGCTTGAGCGTTTACCTGCCGGCAATGCTCGCTTGTGCAGCGTGCCGCGCGGGTGCCTCTCTGGTTTTTATAGTCTTTGTATATGTATACGTAGTAATAGTTAACAAGCCTCGCGTTCTTCTGTGGATAACCTGAAACTTCGTTTACGGATCAAGGCGATGCGGAATCGATAACCCTGCGGAGCGTGCGCGAACAGGAACACGGAGCTAGGGAAAACTTTTGTGCGAGTTGGTGACATCGCGTTTTTATCAAGGTTTCGCCCACAATGTGTCAGGTGGGTTGTACAAAAGTTGTCCAGAGGAGGGTGTGGATAAGTTGAGGGCACGCGACGTTGCGAAACCTTGGTGCTGGGCTCGCGCTCGGCGTGTTGAGTTTCGACATGGTATGGCCGATGCGACCGTCAGATACACGAGGTGGCGTTGCCGCAATTGCCGACGCTTGGTGATCTAGCTGCGTGGCTAGGCATCGAGCCAGACGAGTAGCACTGGTTCGCCGATCGTTGGCGCGTGCCGGCGCATTGTGCTGCGACGCCGCTTCATCACTATTCGTATAAGGCGATCGAGAAGCGCGACGGTCGGTGCCGGATCATCGAGATTCCCAAGCCGCGGCTGTGGGCTTTACAACGCAAGGTGTTGTCGGGGTTGCTCGACCGTATTCCGGCCCACGGATCTGTGCCCGGTTTTCGACGTGGCCGGAATATCGTGACCTTTGCCGTGCCGCATGTGGGTAAAGCGGTGGTGAATCTATGCGCCTTTCGGCTCGATCTTCGACTTGCGAGTCTCGCGCGTTCGATCAGGGCGACTTATACGCGTTATGCCGATGATCTCGCGTTTTCCGGCGATGAGAATGTCGCGCGGATGGTGGAGCGCTTATCTGTTCGCGTTGCGGCTATTGCTATTGAAGAAGGGTTTTCCGTCAATCTGAGGAAGAGGCTCGTGATGCTGCGTGGAGCGCGGCAGCATCTGGCCGGGGTGTGGTGAATAGGCACGCAAATGTGGCGCGGACGGAGTTCGATGCATTGAAAAAGCCGTGCTGACCAATTGCGTTGGGCATGGGTGGCGGTCGCAGAATCGGGATGATCGCGCGGATTTTAGGGCGCATCTTGCGGGACGGGTTGCGCATGTTGCGATGGTGAAGGCGGAGAGAGAGGCGAAGTTGATGACTCTGCTCGGACGGATCGAGTGGGATGAGGCGAGCGAGGAGAACGTGGAGTGGTGCCGCGACTGGCCATCAATATCGAAAGTAGAGAATGCCGAGTGCACCTGGTTCGCCTGGTGTTTTGCCCTTCTTAGTGATCGCCGGCAAATCAATATCCTTGACGTCCTTCCAACCAAAGCCCTGGAAAATGCCTTCCGCCAGGCTAACGAAACCCATCAGCTTGCGCGACATCCGGAAGGCAATGACGCCCAATATCGCCATCAGCCCGGCGCCGCCCAAGATCCATACCTGGACCAGATTTGCCCAGTTATGCAGAGAATCAAAAAACGCTATCCCGCCAGTTAAAACGTACATAAATAAAAGGAGAGGCAGACAAACTTTCAGCCACAGTTTCAGCGATGTCCTGTAGTGGGCATACACCCGCTCGCATCAGGCTTCTACATATTGCGTCGTGCCGTCGAAACGGGCATTGCAAAGATGAACGCGTGCACCGTTCATATCGCCGTGCTGTCGGCACCAAACGGGCCACGCATACGTGATTGCAAAGAGATGACGTGATCGACTTCCGCGCCAGGCCTGCTACCTTTAACACCGGCTATTTCGCGTGTATGTCGACGTTCGCATATGTCGAGTGACAGGATTAGTGAAAAACACGCTGCTGAATTTAAAGGGCTTTTTCACTAAAAGTGACATGCCCCGACGCCGCCCCTGTCACAAAAAGTGAAAAAACTCGGCAGCCGTGCCTCAATAAGTGAAAATTCTCGGCGCCCTTGGCAAAGGCCGCGCCGGTACTGGCTCGGACGGCAACGCCAGCAGCCTTGTTAGAACGCAGTTGTGTCCACGTTGGGCAAGAACTCGGTCGCGATCAGCGCGACTGGTCGGACCTGATGCCATTTTCGCGAGTGGCAACGCCGGTGGAACAGCGCCACCGCAATCAAGCGAGAGGACTTTGGCCGGCCAACAGCGGAAGAGCTGACGGTGGGCCGAAGTGGCCCAATGAAGGGAAAGCGGCGCAATTAATGCGCCGAGGCATTTCGCGGGCCGGTAGGAGGAGTGGCTTCATCTATCGCTCGCATTGCCGCATCGACCTCGTTGCGCCCCTTTTTTGAAACGACCAAGCGTATGAGCCATAGCCCTGCACCAATGGCCCCTGCCAAGCGGAGCAATTTCGTTTGCATGCGGCGCATTGAATTATCCCAGTGGATCGATGGATCGCCGGCCCTATTAAACACCAGACCGACACAGACCGCGTCATACCGTGGTGGGGTAGCGCTAGCTAGCGCGTGGTACGCCCATCGCGATTCCGATGCTACGACTTTTTCGATAGTACGGCTTGCCGGCCGATGCTCCAATAGGAAACGTTGCATGGAGCATGGCTATGAATACGATCCGGCGGTGCATCGCTTGCGGCTGCGCTTTCCAGCCGCGTCCCCAGGTTCCCAGCCAGCGGTTCTGTTCCGCCCCCGCATGTCAGAGTGAGCGCCGACGACGCTGGCAACGCCAGCATCTGCGCAGCGACGCCGACTATCGCGACAACCAGGCGCGGGCGCAGGCCAAATGGCGCGCTCGTCACCCGGACTACTGGCGCCAATACCGCGCGACGCACCCGGTCTATCGGGAGCGCAATTGCGCGAGGCAACGGGACCGGAATGCGCGACGAAGTTCCAGTCCAGTTGCAAACATGGACGCGTCACCGCCTTTACATCCGCTCGCATCAGGCTTCTACATACTGCGCCGTGCGGTCGAAACGGGCATTGCAAAGATGAACGCGTGCACCGTCCATATCGCCGTGCTGTCGGCACCAAACGGACCACCCATACGTGATTGCAAAGAGATGACGTGATCGACTTCCGCGCCACGCCTGCTACCTTTGCCTTGTACCCGCTCTGAATCAGACACCACCGCAGTTGCAACGCGGTTGCGTTTCGAAAGTGACGATCTGCGTGTCCGACGCGATGCCGGGCGCGCAAGCTCAGGGGAGCGAGGATTCGAAGCAGCGGGAGCAGGACCGTGTCACTCGATCACATAGGCGATACCGCCGTCGCGCAGACCCCCTCGGTACGGGCGGCCGAATACGTTCGGATGTCGACTGAGCACCAGCAGTACTCGACTGAGAACCAGCGCGACAGGATCCGGGAGTACGCCGTGCGGCGCGGTCTCGAGATCGTTCGCACCTACGCCGACGAGGGTAAAAGCGGTCTGCGTATCGACGGGCGGCAGGCGCTGCAGCAACTGATCAAGGACGTTGAAAGCGGTCGTGCGGATTTTCAGGTAATCGTCGTCTATGACGTGAGTCGCTGGGGGAGATTCCAGGACGCGGACGAAAGCGCGTACTACGAGTATGTCTGCCGGCGTGTCGGCATCCAGGTTGCCTACTGCGCCGAACAGTTCGAAAACGATGGCTCGCCGGTATCCACCATCGTGAAAGGAGTGAAGCGGGCGATGGCCGGTGAATACAGCCGGGAATTGTCGGCCAAGGTGTTTGCCGGCCAGTGCCGGCTGATCGAGCTCGGCTTCCGGCAGGGGGGGCCGGCTGGATATGGATTACGCCGTGTGCTCATCGATCAGCACGGGATCATGAAAGGAGAACTTCAGCGAGGCGAGCACAAGAGCCTGCAGACCGATCGGGTGATCCTCATGCCAGGGCCCGAGAGCGAAATCCGGATTATCAATCTCATCTACAGCTGGTTTATCGACGGGTCATTAAATGAATATGAGATTGCGGCCCGGTTAAATGGTATGCGTGTTCGCACACATCTCGACCGGGAATGGACGCGAGCGACTGTACGGGAGGTACTGACCAACGAGAAATACATCGGCAACAACGTCTACAACCGCGTGTCGTTCAAACTCAAGAAAATGCGCGTCGTCAATACACCAGACATGTGGATCCGGAAGGAAGGTGCATTCCAGTCTATCGTACCAGGTGAGACGTTTTACACAGCACAGGGCATCATGCGGGCGCGTGCCCGGCGCTATTCGAATGAGGAGCTCATCGAGCGTCTGCGCAACCTGTACCGCAACCGTGGTTTCCTATCCGGCCTGGTTATCGACGAAACTGATGGCATGCCATCAAGCTCCGTTTACATGTACAGATTCGGCAGCCTGATCCGCGCATACCAGACCGTGGGCTTCACGCCCGGTCGCGACTACCGCTATCTCGAAACCAACCGGTTCCTCCGTCAGCTTCACCCGGAAATCGTTGCGCAGACGGAGAAGAAGATCGCCGATCTCGGTGGTACGGTGCTGCGTGATCCAGCCACCGATATGCTGACCGTCAATCATGAGTTCACCACCTGCCTCGTTCTCGCGCGTTGCCAGACACACGAAAATGGGCGGCATCGCTGGAAGGTCCGGTTTGACACGAGCCTGCTGCCGGACATTACTGTCGCCGTTAGGCTCGACCACGCGAATTCTGCGGCGCTCGATTATTACCTCCTGCCGCGCCTGGATTTCGGCCAGCCGCGCATCAGCCTCGCCGACCAGAACAGGATTGAGTTCGAGAGCTACCGTTTTGACACGCTTGATTATCTCTATGGCATGGCTGAGCGGGCCCGTCTCCGGAGGGTGGCATGAACCCGCAGCAACAAACCGGTGAGGTGCGGATGATTCCGGTCGACCAGATCGAGGTCATCAATCCTCGTGAGCGTAATAATCGCGTCTTCAACGAAATCGTCGGCAACATCAGGGCGATTGGCCTGAAGAAACCGATCAAGGTCACGCCGCGTGCAACAGCAGATGGCGTCGAGAAGTATCTGCTTGTGTGCGGCGACCGCCCCATACGCCGAAGCGCTGCTCGTCGCGACACCTGCTGCGCGTCTGGTTGACGGTAAGAAGCCGCCAAAGCTGACAGGTGTGACGCCTGAACAGATGGCGAAGATGGAGCGGGAGATGAGCAACCTACAGGGCCAATACAAACTTGTCGAGCAGACCTACGGACAGGATGTGCTGAACCTGGTGCTCGCAAAGGGATATCTCGCCAGACTCCTTGAGAACGAACTGGTAGCTCAATACCTGCGGCAGCGTCAACCAGACCTGATGGCCGAGTTCGAAACGATTGTCGAGACAGTTTCGCTTGAACAGCAGCAATTCAGCGCTCTCACGTAGCTGCTCTTCGGATCGCCAATGCGGTGCATGGCGTCGCATTAGACCTCGAAATGGACGGCCGACCTCTGCTATTCGAAGGAGTTAGTTTTGAGAACGGGCCGCATAGGTGACAGGGAGCAGGCGGCCCAGCTTGGGACGTTCGACATGAGCCTATAAATCGCTAACAATGTACGCTCAATTTTCGCGGTCAGAAGAGACTGCACTGAACGCGCAACCCGCGAAGATGCCTATCGACCGAAGATGGCAGTTTCACGCGGCGGTGCGATTCGCCTAAATTCTTCCAAGTCTTCGGGGTTAGCATGGAGCGCATCACCTTATCAGCAGCTGAACTTCTGGATATCCTGCGGTCTCTCGGCGCGCCAGCCGTCATAACAAAGAACAAGCATCCGGAATCCGAGGGAAATTTTCGGGAGCGTCCAGACCGTCCGTGGCAAATGTTGGACGGGTACTGGACCGGCAAACCAACACGCGTCACGGCTGGTAGGCGTTGTGCTTCAGAGGACCAAGACACCAGCCAACTTGGAACGTCACCGCTCACAAGATGGTGGGCCTCATCCACTATCAGCAACCCGGGCGCGACAGTGGCACCAAGGTCGGGATCATCGCTGGCTCGAAGTTCCAAGCGGTTTGCGAACTGGTCAATGCAGAACTTGTCGTGCAACTCTCGGCGCCACTGCTCGAGTAAAGCAGGCGGGACCACCACCATCACCCGCCCGTCTGACTCGGTGAGCAGGTACTGACGTACGATAAAGCCCGCTTCTATGGTCTTACCCATGCCAACCTCATCGGCCAGCAAGTAGCGTTGTAACGGATCCTCTAGTACTCGTCGCGCAACATCGACTTGATGCGGCACCAATTCAACGCGCGAGGAAAGTATGCCGATCAAGCCACGACATGCCGCTCGCTGCTCTATCAGTTCGTTGCCAAGCGCCACCCGACGCTCGTGGAAAAACTGCGTTTCCATTCCGCCACAAGCGAGCGCGCTCGTAGGATCATCATGCGGCAGCCAACACCGGACCCATAGGTCGCGCTCGTGGTAACTCGCACGTACTCGATTGGGCAATTGAAGCTCGTATTCGTGTCCCCCGTCCGCCGCAGTATCTCCAACAAGCACCCGAGCGACACGCCATTGTCCACGTTGCTGAAAATAAACGCGGGTCTGCTCCTGCAAAACCAATCGCGAAATCTTAGACTTCGGGGCGGAAATAGTTCGACGAGCCCAAGGAGAGATGAACAACTCCACAGTGAGCAGGTCGCCATCCCTATTCAGAATCCGCGCCGGGCCGAAGTCCGAATGATATGCCACGGTCTCGATCTTTTGCCACTCTGCAATCGCACCGCCATAGCACCAGCCGCAACTACTGCCCCTGATAGGGCAGCAGCACTAATTCTGTCACCCAGTAGCAAAACTGTGGCGCCAGTAGCAATTACTCTGGCGCCCTACGAAGGCTCGCGGAAACTTGCCCGATTTTTTCACTATCTGTGGCAGCAGTTTTTCACTTACCTGGCACAGTTTTCACTATCTGTGGCACCCGACACGTAGGGCGCCACAGTTAATGCGACGGCGCATATAAAAAAATCAAAGACTTAGGCGAGGCCGCGCCGCAGACGTCTTGTCGGGTCTGACCGAGTTCCTGCGACTGGCCTACTTTCGCGCCAAAGTAGTAGCGTTTGGGTGCGACCCTAATTAAAAACCACTTTTTCACCGGCTCGGGTGCGCCGGGACAAGGGCGGGCCACGAAAGAAAGACCAGCGGTCGTAGAAAGCGGGAAGATCTTCTCGGGTGGGTCGTCACCGCCCGGAGGCACCCAACCGGATTCGCCCCGAGCATGACGTGCTACTCGTGATATCAGCGTGGAGCGCCATCATGAAATCGCCCCGGCTTTGTCTTGCTTGCGGCAACCCGTTTCATCCCCTTTTGAGGGTCCCCAATCAACGGTATTGCTCGGCCGCGGCCTGTCAGCGTGAACGCCGGCGCCGCTGGCAACGGCGCCGACTTCGCGTCGATGCCGACTACCGCGATAACCAGGCGCGGGCCCAATCGAACTGGCGTGCTCGTCACCCGGACTACTGGCGTCAATACCGGGCGACGCACCCGGCCTATCGGGAGCGCAATTGCGCGATGCAACGGGAGCGAAATGCGCGACGAAGTTCCAGTCCTGTTGCAAACATGGACGCGTCACCGCCTTTACACCCGCTCGCATCAGGCTTCTACATACTGCGCCGTGCGGTCGAAACGGGCATTGCAAAGATGAACGCGTGCACCGTCCATATCGCCGTGCTGTCGGCACCAAACGGGTCACGAATACGTGATTGCAAAGAGATGACGTGATCGACTTCCGCGCCACGCCTGCTACCTTTGCCTTGTACCCGCTCTGAATCAGACGCCACCGCAGTTGCGACGCGTTGGCGTTTCGAAAGTGACGATCTGCGTGCCCGACGCGATGCCGGAGACGCAAGCTCAGGGGAGCGAGGATTCGAAGCAGCGGGAGCAGGACCGTGTCACTCGATCACATAGGCGATACCCTCGTCGCGCAGGCCCCCTCGGTACGGGCGGCCGAATACGTTCGGATGTCGACTGAGCACCAGCAGTACTCGACCGAGAACCAGCGCGACAGGATCCGGGAGTACGCCGCGCGGCGCGGTCTCGAGATAGTCCGCACCTACGCTGACGAGGGTAAAAGCGGTCTGCGTATCGACGGGCGGCAAGCGCTTCAGCAACTGATCAAGGACGTTGAAAGCGGCCGTGCGGATTTTCACGTGATCCTCGTCTATGACGTGAGTCGCTGGGGGCGATTCCAGGACGCGGATGAAAGTGCGTACTACGAGTATGTCTGCCGGCGCGTCGGCATCCAGGTTGCCTACTGCGCCGAACAGTTCGAAAACGACGGCTCGCCGGTATCCACCATCGTGAAAGGAGTAAAGCGGGCAATGGCCGGAGAATACAGCCGGGAATTGTCGGCCAAGGTGTTTGCCGGCCAGTGCCGGCTGATCGAGCTGGGCTTCCGGCAGGGCGGACCGGCTGGATATGGCTTACGCCGTGTGCTCATCGATCAGCACGGGATCATGAAAGGAGAACTTCAACGCGGCGAGCACAAGAGCCTGCAGACCGATCGGGTGATCCTTATGCCAGGGCCCGAGAGCGAAATCCGGATTATCAATCTCATCTACAACTGGTTTATCGACGGGTCATTGAACGAATATGAGATTGCGGCCCGGTTAAATGGCATGCGTGTCCGCACACATCTCGACCGCGAATGGACACGGGCGACTGTGCGGGAGGTACTGACCAACGAGAAATACATCGGCAATAACGTCTATAACCGCGTGTCGTTCAAACTCAAAAAAATGCGCGTCGTCAATACTCCGGACATGTGGATCCGGAAGGAAGGTGCATTCCAGTCTATCGTACCAGGTGAGACGTTTTACACTGCACAGGGCATCATGCGGGCGCGCGCCCGGCGCTATTCGAATGAGGAGCTCATCGAGCGTCTGCGCAACCTCTACCGCAACCGTGGTTTCCTGTCCGGCCTTGTTATCGACGAAACTGATGGCATGCCATCAAGCTCCGTTTACATGTACAGATTCGGCAGCCTGATCCGCGCATACCAGACCGTGGGTTTCACGCCTGGTCGCGACTACCGCTATCTCGAAACCAACCGGTTCCTCCGCCAGCTTCACCCGGAAATCATTGCGCAGACGGAGAAGAAGATCGCCGATCTCGGTGGCACGGTGCTGCGCGATCCAGCCACAGATATGCTCACCGTCAACCATGAGTTCACTGCCTGCCTCGTTCTCGCGCGTTGCCAGACACACGAAAATGGGCGGCATCGCTGGAAGGTCCGGTTTGACACGAGCCTGCTGCCGGACATTACCGTAGCCGTTAGGCTCGACCACGCGAATTCCGCGGCGCTCGATTATTACCTCCTGCCGCGCCTAGATTTCGGCCAGCCGCGTATCAGCCTCGCCGACCAGAACAGGATTGAGTTCGAGAGCTACCGTTTTGACACGCTTGACTATCTCTATGGCATGGCTGAGCGGGCTCGTCTCCGGAGGGTGGCATGAACCAGCAGCAACAGGCGGGCGAAGTGCGGATGATTCCGATCGACCAGATCGAGGTCATCAATCCTCGTGAACGTAACAATCGCGTCTTCAACGAAATCGTCGGTAACATCAGGGCGATCGGCCTGAAAAAGCCGATCAAGGTCACGCCGCGTGCAACAGCAGATGGCGTCGAGAAGTATCTGCTTGTGTGCGGCGAAGGTCGCCTGAAGGCTTTCCGTTCACTTGGTGAGACGACCATACCGGCGATGGTCGTGAACGTCAGCGACGAAGACGCATTCATCATGAGTCTCGCGGAGAACATTGCGCGTCGTCAGTGCAGGCCGCTCGAACTCCTCGCCGGCATCCGACAATTGCAGGAACAGGGATACGCGTCGAAGGTGATCGCGGAAAAAACGGGGCTCACGCAGTCATATGTCCAAGGCATCCTGATGCTACTGCATCATGGTGAAGAGCGCTTGGTCATAGCAGTGGAGAAGGGACGGATTCCACTCAACGCCGCACTGTCTATTGTCAGCGCCGGTGATGACGACACGGCAATGCAGGCTGCTCTGCAGGAAGCTTACGAATCCGGCAAGTTACGTGGCAAGCAATTGATGGATGCCCGCCGGATTATCGAGCGACGTAAAACGCTTGGGCGCTCCGCTGCCCGCAACATGTCGGGCAAGCTCGCAGATGTGACAACATCGAGCCTGGTGCGGACCTATCAGCATGAAGTCGAACGCCAGAAGTCGATGGTGCGTAAGGCCGAATTTGCGCAGCAGCGGCTCATGTTCGTCGTGGGCGCGCTTCGGCAAATCTTTGCAGATGAAAACTTCGTCAATCTGCTACGTGCAGAGGGGCTGGCAACATTGCCGAAATATCTTGCCGAGCGCGTCTGGTCGGACAGGAGCGTCACATGACAGGCGTAACGCTCGGTTTCATTCCCGAGCCACTATCTGTTCCCTTAGTGTGCATCCTGCCGTCACGCAAGATGCCGGCGACGATCATCGATTCCCGCAAGTTCAAACAGATCAAGGCCTCGATCGAGGAGATCGGCCTGATTGAGCCATTGTCGGTTACCGCAGTACACCAGAGTACGGGTCAACATGTGCTGCTTGATGGCCACCTACGCCTCATTGCGATGCAAAAGCTCGGATTCGTCGAGGTATCGTGCCTGGTTGCAACCGACGACGAAAGCTACACGTACAACAATCGCGTCAACCGGCTGTCCACAATCCAGGAGCACTATATGATCCGGCGCGTCGTCGAACGGGGCGTGTCGCCGGAGAGGCTGGCAAAGGCCCTCGCTATGGACGTGTCCATGATCCTCAAGAAGCTTTCGCTGCTGGAGGGCATATGTCCTGAAGCCGCCGAACTCTTGGGAGATCGTCAGTTCTCTGTAGACCTCGCTCGCGCAATCCGAAAAATGAAGCCGACGCGGCAGGTCGAATGCGTCGAACTGATGATAGCGGCGAACAACGTGACCGTGCCTTATGCCGAAGCGCTGCTTGTCGCAACACCCGCATCACGCCTGGTTGATGGAAAGAAGCCGCCAAAGCTTACCGGTGTGACGCCTGAACAGATGGCGAAGATGGAGCGGGAGATGAGCAATCTGCAGGGGCAATACAAACTTGTCGAGCAGACCTACGGACAGGATGTGCTGAACCTGGTGCTCGCAAAGGGATATCTTGCCAGGCTCCTGGAGAATGAACTGGTCGCCCAATACATGCGCCAGCGTCAGCCCGACCTGCTGGCCGAGTTCGAAACGATTGTCGAGACAGTCTCGCTTGAACAGCAGCAATTCAGTGTTCTCACCTAGCGACTGCCGGCTTCGCCAAAGTATGCAGCGCGTTACAACCGACCTCGAAACCCCAATCCGAGGGTCGGAAATGCAAGGACGTTAGGTGAGAGAACAGCTTCAAAAAAGCGATAGGCTGTGAATGGCCCAGAACCTGACATTCGAACGACGGCGCCGGATCGCCGATAATACTCAATCTAGAGTTCGTCTCTCGATTGATGGAGTAGCCCCTTGATTCTCAGGACACGAGACACCCCTTAAAATAAGAGGGAATCTTGTGACTAGTTTCAAGCCTAGGCAAATCGTGGAAAGCATTGAAGTTCTGACCGAGCCGGAGCGCCGTCGTCGACGTTCGGTCCAGGAGAAAGTGGCCATCGTGCAGGAAACCCTGGAGCCGGGAGCAACGGTTTCAGCGGTTGCCCGTCGACACGGGGTCAACCCAAACCAGGTGTTTGCGTGGCGCAAGCAATACGAGGAAGGCAGCCTGGCTGCGGTGAAGGCTGGAGAAGCCGTGGTGCCCGCCTCGCAGTTAGCCACGGCGATGAAGGAAATCAGGGAGCTGCAGCGTCTGCTTGGCAAGAAGACGCAGGAGGCGGAAATCCTGAAGGAAGCAGTCGAGTATGGCCGCTCAAAAAACTGGATTGCGCGCTCGCCCTTACTGCCCGGGGACGACCAATGAAAACGGTCTGCGATGTTCTCGGCGTGGCGCGCTCTGCTTTGGCAGTCAGAAAAGCCCGCTCCCCGGACTGGCAGGACGGCCGCCGCGCCCGACAGACCGACGACACGGAGCTGGTCGCTGCAATCCACGAGCATGTGGCGGGCTTGCCGACTTATGGATACCGGCGAGTCTGGGCACTGCTGCGACGTAGTCACGAAATGACTGGTGCGCCGTGCGTGAACGCCAAGCGGGTCTATCGCGTCATGCGCGACCATCAGTTGCTGCTTCGGCGCCTTGGCCAACGTCGCGATACCCGCCGGCATGACGGACGCATTGCCGTTGACCAGAGTAACGTCCGCTGGTGCTCGGACGGCTTCGAGTTCCGTTGTGACGATGGCTCGCCGTTGCGCGTGACGTTTGCGCTGGACTGCCATGACCGGGAAGCTATCAGTTGGGCAGCGACTACTGGCGGTCATAGCGGCGACGTCGTGCGTGATGTGATGCTCGCAGCGGTCGAGCAACGCTTCGGCACGACGCAGGCAGGCGCACCCATCGAATGGCTGTCGGACAACGGCTCTGCCTACATCGACCATCGCACGCGCAGTTTCGCTCGCGAGCTGGGTCTGGAGCCGTTGACTACACCCGTTCGTTCGCCGCAGAGTAACGGCATGGCCGAGTCGTTCGTGAAGACAATCAAGCACGATTACATTGCCTTTATGCACAAGCCTGATGTGCCAACAGCGCTCTCGCATCTGGCCGGCGCCTTTGAACATTACAACGAACGCCACCCGCATAAGGCACTGAAGTACCGTTCCCCCCGGGAGTTCCGGCGAACCGCTGCATCATCAACGTAACGGTGTCCGAGTGTCCTGAGTTACAGGGTCAACTCCAATTGACCAGGATCTGAAGATTCGTAGGTTGATCGTCGATTTTTTCTTTGCCATTCGGACCATCAGAGGTGTCAGTGGAATTGCTCCAATCTCTGGCCCGTATGTCGCTGCAATTGCTGTAGGGAGGAAAAAGGATTTCATGGGACCGTACCGCGAATTCGGAAACATTCTTTTTGCCAGGATTAACTACGGCTGGTTTGGCTACGTGATTTTCTCGGCGATGAGCGTTTTCCTTCTTCTAGGTTCCCTTGAACCATTTCTGACCACGGCGATCGGTGGTGGTTTTCGCGGTGTCAGCCCGCCTCCACCGATGACCCCTGATCACTGGATCGGTAGGGGGCTCGCGGTGTGTTTCTTTTTTGTGGGGGCGGCCTATGCCGGATGCATCGAGCGCAGGGGAGAATTGTTTATGGATCGGGCCGGGATCCTTGCGACGTTGAACGTTGCGAGCGCTGCCCGGGGAGTCTGTCTGTTCCTGTTCCCGCTCGTCGCAATGATCGGAACTACGGTCGGACTATTCGCCTGCGGCGTGCATGGCAAAGCGTTACCAATCGTCCCCATCTGCGCCATGCTCAGCAACTGGCTTTGTTTCAGAGTGGTGGCGTGGTTGCTCTTTCGTCCTTGACGGCGTAGCCACTTTGACCGGTTCCGCCGCAGGGCCGTCACCGCGTTCGCCTCCCGACGAAGCGTTAATGAATGATGTTGGCGAAGCATTAGACCTTGAAACGATATGTCAGCCGCCGCTATTCGAAGGCTTCTTTTTTCTGAAGACGGACCGCATAGACTAAAGCCAACATGCGGCCGATGCCTTGTGAAAACGTGGAAGCACTCGGTCTTGATATGTCGCTTACCGTCGCAACGGGAGAATGGACAGCAAGAATGGCCGCCTTCGGCGTGATCCTGTGCGATTCTTCGGATCGGCCTTTGCCCGTTGCATCAGGCTCTGACCGGCCCAATAACAGGCATTCGACTCGGCGTCTTCAATCGGCGACAATCGTTGAGCACTCGTCCTAATGATCTGACGCTTGGTACGTTTCATCGAAGCTACTGCAAAGAGGCGAAATGAAAACTGATTGGCGATTAATTCGTGAAATTTTAAATGCTGCTATTGATAGCTGCGAGCGATTGGAGCAGGCTGGCTATGCGGAAGAGCACCGCAATCGTTCTGTCCAGATAAACGGGCAACCAGTGAGCGTGCAGGATTTCCTGATTAGTGCGTGGACGTTGCCCGAGAATGCTCGCTACGAAGTAATCCGGGCGCGTCATGATAACGGCTTCGACCTACCTTACGTTCCGGACGCGGCGCGGATTCTTACCGCAGTAGCCGCTGCGTGTGCAGAGTTGATC
This sequence comes from Paraburkholderia sp. RL17-381-BIF-C, assembly GCF_046026435.1. Taxonomy (NCBI): domain Bacteria; kingdom Pseudomonadati; phylum Pseudomonadota; class Betaproteobacteria; order Burkholderiales; family Burkholderiaceae; genus Paraburkholderia; species Paraburkholderia sp. RL17-381-BIF-C. The sequence continues at coordinate 112,760 of NZ_JARESX010000008.1, forward strand.
GGCTCCGGAGATACGCCACCGGCCGAACCGTTTATGCGAGGAATGATTGATTGGTATCGGAACCACTTCGATCCAAACGTGCAACGCGCAATTTTGTCGACACCCTAGCCATGGAGACGGTCACAAGAATCCGGCGATAGAACGTCCGTTTTGTGGAAAGCCGAAAGTCCTAGTGGGTCGGGTTGAGCCAAAGCGCATCAAGCAGCGTGCGGCCAATTTAAGACACTCGACACTCGTAGACTGTTCACAACCGTTGCTCCTGACACGAACAATATGATGACCGAAATTAAACTCTTGAAGCCCACGGCTGCATTGTTGCCAAGTTACGTTTCGGCCCTTGAGGCGGGATGGTTACCGGACAACGTTCGTAAAGAGGTCGCTGCGCGCGAGCAGTTGCATGCTATCGAAGTGAACCCGGAGGAATTTGTTGACGGCCTCGATGATCCGACTGCATCGGGCGGCCGGATTACTTTGCCCGACGGATCGACCGTCGCCCGTCTGCCAAGCATTGTCCGATGGATTTGGGACGGAGACGTTAGCGGCGCAATCGGATTTCGTTGGCAGGCTAGAACCGCCGAATTGCCGCCGCATGTACTCGGACACATCGGCTTCTCAGTCGTGCCATGGAAGAGAGGCAACGGCTACGCCAGGCAGGCGCTCAACTTCATGTTGGGCGAAGCGAGGCTACAAGGCTTGTCCTACGTCGAGCTAACGGTTGATCCCGAAAATATAGCCTCACAGCGGGTAATCGCAGCATGCAGTGGCGTCCTGATCGAACGGTTCAAAAAGACAGCCGCCTACGGATTCGCTGAAACTCTTCGTTTTCGCATCAAGCTAGACAACTGAGGAGCCTGTCGCATCCTGTTCGGCCAATTTTAGCCGCTCGTGGCGACTGCCTGAATCGGTGACAATTTCCAAGTCGCTATTGACAGCTACGGTCAAGAACGGCAACCTGCGGTCATGAACTACGACGCGCGCAACTTCTTGATGTGCACCATGACCGCCACTGGCGAGTCGCGGGAATTGTGACGTTCATACATCGCACATAGATTTCCTCAGCGGCCCCGCTAGAAATGACGGGGCCGTTTCTTTTCGATCGCTCCGTTTGTATTGGCACAGATAGGAGTGATTGCATGCACGACAGAGAAAGCGTTTCCGATGTTCTGAGTCTTATCGATGCCTCGACCTGGCAGTTCGCGCCGACGAGCACGACATGTTGACTATACGGAAGGCTAGCAGTGGCGATGTGCTCGACGCGTGGGATATCCGCAAGGCTTCGGTTCTTACTGCGTGCGCTAAATATTATCCGGAAGCATCCCTATTAGCGTGGGTTGATGGCTCGCCGACCGACAAATGGGCCAGCGTTGTCGAACGCGACTTTTACGTCGCCGTCGATGACGAACTGGTCGTCGGCACAGGGATGCTTACCGTCGCAATCGGGCAAGTGGACGCCATCTTCGTCCGGCCGTCTCACATGGGACACGGTATTGGACGCAAGATGCTGCAGTCACTTGAAGCGTTGGCTTGCTATCATGGAATTGCCTCGATTCGGCTTGATGCCACGCTGAACGCGGCACCGTTTTATCGCTATTGCGGCTGGTCAGGGGAATCGATTTCGACCTACCGAACGTCGCGCGGACTGGAATTGGCTTGCGTGCCGATGACCAAGTGCACTGCGCCAGCGTAGCTTGTCTCGCGCCGGCTGCTGCCGCCCGCAGTTGGCAAAACCGCTAGGTTGAATGGTCATAGTCGGGAACGCACTCGGATGTAGCTGCGCGATGCACTGCTGCTTCTGCTGGCGAGCGCTGCAGTTTGCAACCCAACCAATCGCCGAGAAAATTAACGAATGAGCCCCAATCCAATCGTGTCGCAAGATCGGCCGCCCGCCCGAACCACGGACAGACGCATGCCGGCCGAAGATTTGCCTTATCCGCTCGGAAAGCGCCATGCCGGCGACTCCGTTGATGACAACCGTCTTTATGGTTTGGTGGGTAACGAGGCAGTCTTCGAACATATCGGACTGCGCCCGTGCATCAACGCAGCCCCAAGGGATGAAGAGCGAGCCCTCGGTGGACGTCTCAATGGCGAAATGTTTGTGGGATTGAAGAAGGTGTTCGGCTCAATAACCGATATCGAAGTTGGGCGCTCAGGTTCGCCAGCCTCGATGACGAACGATGCCGAGTTTGCCACTTTCGGCTCAGGGCAATGGGTGCCCCCGACCGACGACGATGCACACTTCTTCGCGTTTCGCTCGCGCGACGCCGAGTGGGTTGGCTTCCGGTGGCATGACGAGAGTTTTCGATTTCACAGGGCGTCTCTTCTCGGTTTCGCCCTCGAAACAGCCATGCCCGCACGCTCCTCGGGATATTTCCAGTTATGGGCCGTTTGCGTGTTGCGCGACGAGCAGGCATCCAGGGCGTGGCTTCACAACGTCCAAGCCGAAAACTTCGTATTTGCCACGCAATGGACGGCCGAAGTCGCGTTTGAACTTCTCAGCGTCATGACGAACGTGGCCAACTTTTTGGGCACGACGTTGACAGCGCGTCAGTTTAGTGATGTTTGAAGTCGGTGAGTGCTACCGGGCGGCCGCTGCACTTTCGTACCCTCCGTTTGGTTACTCAGAAAGGGAATGGGTGGAGAGTATCGACCTCTGCTGATGCGCGTGAGGTTGTGACCCACCATCTATGGACACTGGCCCATTGCTTACGGTGAAGCGGTCCATCCATGACTCGCGTCAACTTCTCAAGTCGGGCCATACACCACCCTCGCGTGATTACCTACCAGAACGCCCGTCTGAACAAGCTTAGCCGGTCGACCTTGAAAAGCCGGGCGGGACGCTGTTTGCCGCCCTGAAACTGGTCGGTTGCAACCAGGATCTCAGCTTCATCAACAGCTTCGCCGGGGCGGACATCCTGCACCTTGATTCCTAGTCGCGAGCGAAACGTTCCGCGCTTCACGGTCTCGCCGAAAATCTGTTCGTAGACCACCTGAAGCTGCGTCAGCGTAAAGGCTTCGGGTAGAAGCCAGCAGGGAAGTGTGGAGTAACTGGCCTTGTTCCTGAGCCGCTGGACGGCCTCCGCGACCTGCGCGGCGTGGTCGAACGCGAGCTTCGGCAGATCGTCAACGCTATAGAAGTGAAAGACGCCATCGCCGACGGCTTTCAGTTCCTCGTAGGGTATGAGCGCCACATGAGAAATGGAGACCGTGAAGCCACGCGCCGGATCCCGCTCGCGGCCGGAAAACGTGCGTAGTTGCTCAAGGTACCGTGGTACAAGCCCCACCTTCTCGCGCAACACGCGGTACGCCGTCGCCTCCAGGTCGACCTCCTGCTCGTCGTCGATGTGCACCTGTCCGCCCGGAAGTGCAAGCGCGCCTTTATCCGGCCGTTTGGTACGGACGTGAAGCGCGACGTGCAGCTTGCCTTCGACAAGCGTCAACAGCACGACGTCCACGCTGACATCTGGCTTCGGGTAGGTGTCGGACATGCTGAAACTCCTGTCGGTAAACGTTAAATATTATTTTTACATACTTAGTTGAATTTCTCAACTAACTAAGGTTATACTGCACGCCATTAGTCGAAAAACTCGACGAAGTGAGGAATCTAATCGTGATCCAGATTTTCGCCGTATCCCGCGCCGAGGACCGCCGCCTGCCACTTGAACTCAAGACGCTGCAGTTTCCGGGCGGCGAAGTTCACGTAACGGTCGGATTAGGCGCGCAGGCAGACGAGTTGCATGTGCACGCGCACGTGCCGGATTCGAACACCGTCATGGCCCTACTGATGGTCACCGATGCGCTGCGCCGCGGTTACCCCGGCAAGCCCATCTCGCTCCACATGCCCTATGTTCCTTATGCCCGTCAGGACCGCGTGGCCAACGGGGGCGAGGCGCTGAGCGCCAAGGTCTTCTGCCAACTCATCAATGCGCAGGGTTTTGAGCGTGTCGTGATCCAGGATCCGCATAGCGATGTCGTCTCCGCCCTGCTCGATAGGGTCGAGATCGAGGATCCGGTGCCGGCCTTGCGCCACGTCGTGGAGCGACTCGGAAACGTCGCACTCGTAGCACCGGACGCCGGCGCACGGAAACGGGTCATCAAGCTCGCGAGCGCACTCAATGTGGAAGCGGTGTTCGCCGAAAAGATTCGCAATACCCATACAGGCGCCATCACAGGCACACAGATCGCGTCCGACCTGCCAGACTGCGCGCTGCTGGTGGTTGACGACATCTGCGACGGAGGCCGCACCTTCACCGAACTGGCAATGGCGCTCAGGACACGGCAGTCGGAACAAGACATCGACCGGTCGCTGTATCTCTACGTGACTCACGGCATTTTCAGCAAGGGGCTCGGTCCGCTCGCCGAGCACTACCAGACGATATTTACGCGAAACAACTGGACCAGCGATACCCGCTGCGAAGTGGTCTGACACCGCCTCCTGGAGAATTCAAATGAACGCACCTGATCGCACCGAAACGCTCGAGAAGAATAAACTCGTTCCATTTTGCCTCGCCGACTTTTACAAGACCGGCCACCCATTCATGTACCCGCGCGAGACCACAAAACTCGTGGCGAATTTTACGCCCCGTTCGGCCAAGTACGCGCCGGTGCTCCCGCAACTGTTTGACAACAAGGTCGTCTGGTTCGGACTGCAGGGCTTCATCGTTGAATACCTGATTGACCTTTTCACCAGGGATTTTTTCGCCACTTCGAAGGCGCAAGCCGTGCGCAAGTTCAAGCGTCGCATGGATTCGGCGCTGGGTCCGGGAGTTGTACCGGCGGATCACCTCGAAGCGCTGCACGAGCTTGGCTACCTCCCGCTCGAAATCCGCTCACTGCCGGAAGGCTCGCGCGTCGACATCAAGGTTCCGCCGGTGCTCTTCAGCAACACCCACGAGGATTTCCCGTGGGTGGCGACGTACTTCGAGACGCTGTTCAGTTGTGAGGTCTGGAAGCCATCGACTGTCGCAACCGTCGCTTTCGAGTTCCGCAAGCTCCTCACATACTTTGCAAAGCTGACCGGAGCGCCAGAAGAGTTCGTCGACTGGCAGGGGCACGACTTCTCAATGCGTGGCATGAGCGGCGTGCACGACGCAATGCGTTGCGGCGCCGGTCACCTGCTGTCGTTCCTCGGCACCGACACGATTCCGGCGATCGACTATGCCGAAGACTTTTATGGTGCCGACGCTGACAAGGAAATTGTGGGCGGCTCGATTCCCGCTTCGGAGCACAGTGTGATGGCTCTGCGCATCCTGCTTACCCAGCAGCGTCTGGCGCGTGAAGCGGCAAATGTCGACATGGAGCCCAAGGCCCTGCGGCGGCTCGCTGAACGCGAGGTGATCCGCGAGTTTGTTTCGCACGATTATCCGGAAGGTATGGTGTCGATCGTCTCGGACACCTTCGACTTCTGGAATGTGATGACCGTCATAGCGAAGGAGTTGAAAGACGACATCCTCGCGCGCAAACCGAATGCCCTCGGGATGTGCAAGGTGGTATTCCGTCCGGACTCGGGCGACCCCGTGAAGATCCTGACAGGCTACACGGACGACGAACTGCGTTGCGGTCCGGACGGCATGCCGGCAGTGCTCGCCGACGGACGTTACGAGGTTCGCGACGAAGTCGGCCTTTACGTCACCGAAGCCGAACGCAAGGGCGCGGTGGAGTGCCTCTGGGATATTTACGGCGGCACCACGACAGAAAAGGGATACAAGGTTCTCGATTCGCACGTCGGACTGATTTATGGCGATAGCCTGACACTCAAGCGCGCAGTCCTCATCATGCGACGGCTCGCAGCGAAAAAATTCGCGTCATGCAACTTCGTGCTGGGCATCGGTTCCTATACGTACAACATGCTCTCGCGCGATACGTTCGGCTATGCGATGAAGGCGATTTACGCGGAAGTCGGTGGAGAATCGGTAGCCATCTACAAGGATCCGGCCACCGACGACGGCACCAAGAAATCGGCCAAGGGGTTGTTGCGCGTCGAGAGGGAGGGCGAGCGCTTTGTGCTTTACGAACAGCAGACGGTCGAACAGGCCGAAGGTGGTGCGCTAGTCCCGGTCTTTCGCAACGGCGAGCTTCTGGTACGCCAATCTCTGGCCGAGATCCGCGACCGGCTTAGAGCGTCGTGGGCCTGCCCGGCCCCCGGCTCGATCGATTGGGATTAATGTGGGCCGTCGCGCCGACATTGTGCGCATCGGCAGTTACCAGGCAGAAGCAGCCGTGAAAAAGTCACCGATAGCGAGCCCCTGTCATGCGGCAAGCCACCGCTTCAAGTTGGAAAAGCCGTCTGAAGACCGTGATTTTCGCGGTGTTGGCCTTTGGGGCGGTCGGTGCGTTCCTGACGTCAATGTGGGCGGTGCTCGAAGTACTTCGCTGGCTCGGCGGGTTGATGTTTATCCACGTTCCCGCGGGCCGCTACATCCGGCTGGATTCAAACAGCATCATCAACGTCTGGCCGAATAATGTACTGGTGTTCTTTTATATGCTGGTCGTTCCGTCATTGCTTGCCAACTCAGTGGAACAATACCGCAAGCGTACGAAACGAAAGCGGCACACGGTGGCCGGGGCGAGGCCGGCTTGGAGTTGGCGTTTGCTGTCTCTTCGTTTATCAGGTGTGACGCTCGCACTGTTCGTGCTTGCCGTACCGGGCATGAATACTTATACGATCGTCACCCCCGTCGCCATCGTGCAGAAGACGTTTTTCTCGGTGCACGCGGACACCTATCCGATAAGCGCTCTGTCTGGGATCGCCTGCACGGTGGCCGGTCGCGGCACAATTTTCACCGATTTTTCACTGGTCGACGGACGGCAGCTCAGCCTCAGCGGCTTCAACACGCGAGTCGTGACAGCGATTGCGAAGGTCCGGGGCATTCGTATCGACTACGACAGCCGCTGCGCTTCGGGCGTCGGCATTCCGTCGCACGACCCATCGGCTGCCGCGTTGGCCGCGTTTTTTGGACACACATAGGGATCGGAATGCGCGCAACTCATCGCTGTGTCGGTAACCGCTAGATCGAACTTATAGTCTGTTTGCGATCAGTCCGGAGATTTATTGCATGCATTTGTCTTTCACGAAATGCTCCATCCTCGGAGCGATCCCGTTGGCCGCACTTGCTTTCTGCCTTCCTGCATGCAGCCAAACCGGCCAATCGCCCGAAGTCAAAGCGCTCGTTAAAAAATCGCTGGCCGATATGGTCTTCGTGAAGGGCTGAACGTTCAAGATGGGGGATTTCGGCCCAGAGGCATCACCGGAGAAGCTACCCTACACGTCGCAGGATGAAAATAAGCCGGCCCATCAGGTAACGCTTGATGGCTTTTCCATCGGCAAGTACAAGGTCACATACGCCGACTTCGACATTTACACAGCTGCTACGGGAAAGCCTTCGTGGCCACAGGACAAAATACCGCGCTCGTACAGAGTTCCGACCCATCCCGTCGGTGTGCCGTGGCAAATGGCGAAGGATTACTGTCAATGGTTGGGCAAAGAGAGCGACTTACCCATCGATCTGCCCACCGAAGCGCAGTGGGAATATGCTGCCCGCTCAGGTGGCAAGCCCGTTGTCTTTGCAACTGACAACGGGAAATACGAGGCCGATCGTAACTTCCCCAGCGGAGACACGATCGCAGATAAACTTGCTCCGAACGTTGGACTTGTCCAGATGTTTCTGTATCCGGTCGGCAAATATCCGGCAAATCCGCTCGGGCTGTTCGATATGGGATTTGACGGACGTGACTGGGTGAACGACTGGTTCAGTGCCGATTACTACGCGAACTCACCGGCGAAAAATCCCCAAGGGCCTGCGTCGGGTACGAAGAAGGTGATCCGCGGAGCCGAAGGCGGCAACGATGAAACCGCAATGACGATGTATCGCTACGGTACGGAGCCAGCGGGACATCTGATTCCCGAAAAAGGAGGAAAGACCATACCGTCATTCTTTATGATCTACACCTTCCGTTGCGCGGCGCAGAGGGTTGATCCTCTCTAAGCGGGAAAACTTGAGACCATCCACTGTACGGCCAGTTTATTGCCGTGGCTCTTCGTGGATCAATACGCTGGGCGACGGTATAGCGATCGCGCCGTGTATATCTGTCTTTGCCCTGCCTCTTATATAACTGGTTGCAATTGCAAACGTCGGAAACCGCAAGATCGAACCTATAATCTGTTTGCCACCAGTCCGGAGATTTATTGCATGCATTTGTCTTTCACGAAATGCTCCATCCTCGGAGCGATCCCGTTGGCCGCACTTGCTTTCTGCCTTCCTGCATGCAGCCAAACCGGCCAATCGCCCGAAGTCAAAGCGCTCGTTAAAAAATCGCTTGCCGATATGGTTTTCGTGAAGGGCGGAACCTTCACGATGGGAGACTTCGGTCCGCAAGTGACGCCGGAGAAACTCCCTTTTACGTCGCAGCAGGAAAACAAACCTGCTCATCCGGTGACGCTAGATAGTTTTTCGATCGGCAAGTACAAGGTCACCTACGCAGACTTCGATGTCTATACGACCGATACCGGCAAACCGTCCTGGCCGCAAGACAAAGCCGACCAACCCTATAAGGTTGCCGGCAATCCCGCGGGCGTACCTTGGCAGATGGCAAAGGACTACTGCGAGTGGCTTGGCAAGCAAAGCGGCCTACCTATCGACCTACCCACTGAAGCGCAATGGGAATATGCGGCGCGCTCCGGGGGCAAACCTGTCATCTTCGGCACGGATAACAGCAAGTACGAATCGGATCGTAACCTGCCTTCTATCGATACGATCAAGCACAAGTACACGCCGCCCGCTACGGTTTCCCAGTACCTATATCCGGTCGGCAAATATCCGCCGAATTCACTGGGCCTTTACGACATAGGACTAGACGGTAGGGATTGGGTCAACGACTGGTTCTCGCCCGACTACTACGAACATTCACCCGAAAAAAATCCGACCGGTCCGGCCAGCGGAACGATGAAGGTCATTCGCGGTGCGGAAGGCGATAACCAGGAGACCGCCATGACGGTTTACCGATATAACGCACCGCCGCAAGGATACGTCGTCAAGCTAAAGAGTGGACGAACGCTAGGGCCCACAGCCGTGAACCTGACCTTCCGCTGCGCCGTGCAGAAGGCCGGTCCGCTCTAAGCAACGAGGCGTTACGCCACCCGCACATCCGGCATGTTCTGGTAGAACGGGTGGGTGCCCGCAGCAGCCTGAAATGCATAGTCGTGGGAGTCGACCTGAGCAACGGCGTAGCCCGGTGTCGGCTTGACTTTGAGCATCGCGGTCAGGCTGTTGTAGTAGTCGTCAATTTCCTTTGCGTCGGTTGCCGGGGCGGCGGTCAGCGACATCGCGAGAAACCTGCGCAGGTCCGCTCGCCGTTGAACGGTATTGCCCGTGTCCCCCTGCGGATCGATATGCTGGACGACGTTATCGAGATCGTGCCGGGTATGGGACCACTTGAGGATCTGTTTGACGGCGTCCTTACGCCGTCCGTACCAACGGCCATAAGTGTGGTTGGCCATATCGACGCCGTCGGTTGCGTACCAGTGGCGAGTCAGCTGATAGATCATCATGCCCTTCGCCTCCGGCGTTGCGTATTGGAGCATCCATGGATTGCTCAGCACACGGTTCATCAGTTCGACGCGCGCTGCCTCCTTCTCATACTCGGCAACGAGGGCCGAGAACGCCTGGTTAATTTCTAGCACTTCCTGACCCACTGTGTCAGCCAGATTCTGGTATCCCTGAATCACCATGACCTGGATGTGCGAGAAGGCGTCGAACGCAACCTCGTCGACGAACTTCAGCCGCTGGAAGTCCGCGTGATAAAGCTGGTAGAAGAACCATTTGACAAATTCGGCGATGCGCAACGCGTCGATCGAAACCTCGATGTCGCCTTTCGCTCCTACGCCCAGGCATAGTCCGGCCTTCGCCTTGATTCTGAAACGGCCTGCCGCGTAGCTAACGTCAAGCATGCAGGTAAGGCCGGCGCCCGCCATCGCAGTGACCGTATCGCCCACCTTGGCGAATGGTTTGTATTTACCACTGGGACCCGTCTTTGCGGGCTCCATCCACTCGAGCGCTCCTTCAAGCGACAAGTCCGCACGTGCACCGGCAAACACGTCGAGGTCAGCATTCGCGCTTGGATCGACCGGCTTGCCGCCCACCTTGATTTCGCGTTGCTTGGTGGTCGGGTTGTCCACTGCGGCGCCATACAGGCCAAGGTCCTTGCGCTTTTCGTCGCGATAGTCGACCACAACACCCAATTGTGCGACCACGCTCGCACCGACCATCCCTGACAGCCCGAGCTCGCCTTTGAATCGGACTGCGCCGAGTGGGTACGGTTTGCCGTCATCACCGTCCAGGCTCCACATCCAGCCGGCGATGTCCGGATAATAGAAGGCACCGGAAACCTTGCCCTCGGCAATGGCGAATTCAGCCTGCGCCGATGCCTTGATGGCCACACGACCCTTTTGCGGCGCCCACTCGGTATCCAGTCCCGCGCCGGCCAGATACCGCATCAACTGCGCTTTTGCTTCGATGCTGACGTTGTTGCCGAAGGCGGTCTGCTTGGGTTTTTCCGTCTCTTTCTTCTCGCCCTCGCCACCCTCGCCGCGCTCAACCGGCTCTTCCGCGCCGGCGCTGTAGGTGAGATCCTTGTTCCACTCTTCCGCCCACGCGAAAAGCGTCCCGGTCACGTGCTTCTCGACGATCTCGGAGGACACCTTGGTCTTTTCGTACAACTGCGACTTAATGCTGCTCTCGCGGCTGATCAACACCCCTTCCTTCAGCTTGTCGACGTCGATCTTGTATTTGCCGTTCGCGTTCTTCTTGATGAAGCTCTTCGCGCCCGTTTCTTTTTCTTCCTTGCGGCCTTTCATGTCCTCGAAGGCGGTCGGACCGAATTTATGCCAACCCGGCTTGATCTTGTTCGATCGTACGTAGTGAAGCTTGTACTTGGCGAATTTGACCGATTTTTTTCCATCGCCATCGATATGAATAGGGATCAGCTCGACCATGGTGAGGTCTTTGCTATCTAACTTACTGAGTGGCTCCAGTTCTTTTTTTAGCGCCTTGTGCGCAGTTTCGCGCTCTTTGAGCGCATCGTCGACGGCAGCCTTGTGCGACTCCCCGGCACGCGGATCGGACATGTGGTTCTGCACGTCCTCAGCGTATGCCTTCAGCACCTCATCGAGCTTTTCATTGGCCTTGTGAAATTTGTCGACGCGGTCATGCAGCAGATTGCATTCGCTTTGCAGACCGCTGACGTCCTCCGCCGGCACGAGAATGAATTCGCCGGTCTCGGGCCGGAAGTAGAGCATCGGCGCCGGATCGTGCGGCACATGCACGAGACTGTCGGGTGTCGTGTTGGTGGTGCCGTTGCCATCGGGTGCGTGGCTTGTGCTCGGAGCATTCATGGATGTCGGTCTGCTTGAATGGGCAAATGAATAGGCGCATCCATAGGACGCGCGCGTGCTCTTCGGCCAGAGTCAGGTGTCGAGGAAAACTTTCAGCGCGCTTGGCGCGCTTGTCATGATGCGCGAGGTCAGGCCTTGTTCATCAGTCATGCCCTCGAACACTTTGCCTTCCGCAGTCTCGACGCGGTAACGCACGTAGGGCGCGGGGTCGCCGGTGTGTTTGTCGTGAATCTTGAACTGCTCGTTGTAGGGGCCTTCGCCGGATGGGAGTGCCGGTGGTTTGCTCGAAAGACTAGTCGGGCCGGCGAAAGAGTGGCTGCTGCCCTTGATATCGATTTTTCCCGGCGCGTGGATTTCGATGTTTCCGTCTTTAATCCGGATGTAGGCGCCACCACTCGTCAAAAGAATGTCCTGTTTCGCGACCACCTCGACTTTCTCCGTCGCCGATAGCAGCTTCAGGCTTTTTTGAGCGGTGACTTCAATGTTGTCAGACTGGGCCTGGATTTCGACTTTGCCTTTGGCAGCGAACAACTTCATGCCCGCGTTCTGCACGAACAGACTGATCTTTTCGCCGACACTGGCCAGTAGCGATTTGCCGGTCGCAATGTGCGTGCTCTGGCCGCTCACGAGGTTGACGTGCTGGCCCGCTGCGATCTGCGCTGACTTCTGCGTCGACATTGCGATGCCTGCGGGGGTCGCGAACAACATGATCGGCTCTTTGAACGCGTTCGCGCTGCCAGTACCGCCGCCGGCTGTGTTGCCGCCGCTGCCTGCGGCGCCTGTGACGCTGTTTTGCGTAGCATCCGTGAAGGACTTCAATGAGTCGTAGCCATCTTTCAGGCTTTCTGCCTGATGGGTTTCGCTTGCCTGGCTAAGCGACTCGAGCACGCTTTCGGAATTGACCAACTGACTGCTCGCGTCGCGGACGTCCAGAGGTTGGCTCGACGTGCCCGTGGTCGGATGCGTTGACACGTACATGCCTTGTGCCGCACGGATCGCCCCGTATGCGTCCGACTTCAGATCGAAACCACTACCTAGGTACGCACCGCGCGAATTGCCCGTCTGCGCGATGAGATACCCCAGATGAAGCTGCGAGTTCGCGCTGCTGCTGTACATCTGCACACGGTTCTGGCCGGTGGCATCGTCCATCACCATCTGGTTATAGCCGCTACCCTGGTACTCCTTCGACTTGTAGCCGGACAGGATGCCGTTTGAATGCCAGTCCGGTGTCTTCGCGCCGTTATAGACGCGCCCGGTAATGATCGGTTTGTCGCAGTCGCCATCAAGGAACGAGACGATCACCTCTTCACCGATACGCGGTACGTGCACACCGCCGTGTCCGCCACCGGCATTCGATTGGGATACGCGCATCCAGCATGAGGCGTTCTCGTCGCCCGGATTCAGGCGGTCCCAGTGCATCTGAACTTTGACCCGGTTCAACGAGTCCGTGAAGACCTCTTCGTTCTGCGGCCCAACCACGGTCGCAGTCTGCATGTTCATTTCGGGCTTGTGATGCTCGAACGGACTGCGGAACGGGATGGCTTTGCGCTGCGCTTCGACGGCGGCCATGAAGAAGCCTTCGCTGCCGTCTACTGCCTTGACGAGCAACGTTGGATCGTTCGCGTGCTGTGCCCGGGCCGCGGCAATTGTCTGGTTCAGGCTGTGCGGGAAGTCCGTCGTACCGGCTGAGACCGGCAGATTGTTTTCTACGACCCAGTTCACGGCGATCACCGCGAACTGCTGGTCCTGCTGGCTACCCGTGCTGTGGTCGGGATGGTTCTGCAATTCGAACCAGCGGCCGGTGTCGATCCTGCGTACCGCACCTACGCCATGGAAGCGCTTCGCGCGCGACTCCCACTCCTCCATCCGGATCTTCGCGAGCTGGTCGCCACGATCCTGTTTGCCGTACGTGTACGCGCCGGTGTACTCATACACCTCGGCCTGCTGCGGCAGATTTCCTTGCGTGGTCAGCGTCGGGATCGTCGTGCCCTTCGGGTTCGCAGACGATGACGGCGCCTTGTAGTCGAACGTGCGTGTGGTAAGCGTCGTGCACTGCAGCGTACGCGTGCCACTCCATTGGACGAAGGCGTCCGTCTCGCTGTTCGTGCCGGAGCGGTAGAAATCCACCGTCTGCGGCGACAGCGGCTGCAGGCTGCCGATATCGTTCGTGATAACCAGCGTGTGCGACTTGCCGTCAGTGGCCTGCTCGAAATAGCCGAACAGGCCTTCCGTTTCCATCAGGCGCTGACAGAAATTCCAGTCGTCCTCATACTGCACGCAGAACGAACGCTGCGGCAATGCATTGCGCAGTGCAAAGCGGAATGCGCCCTGCGCTTGCGGATGCATATTGAATACATCGGTGAGAATTTCATCGGCCGGTTTATCCTGCCAGATACGTGCATCTTTTCTGAAGCGCAGAAAATGCATCCAGGAGACAAAACCGATCTGATAACTGGTTATCGCGCTATCGGAGCCTAAACGGCGAGCGGTATGGACATAACCGTGGTGCGGGGCGTAGGACTGGTCGGTTTGCTGGATCCAGAGTGTGACTGCCTGGGCAATCAGCGTCTTAAGTTCGATGCTGTCATTCGTGGAAACGGCGTCCAGCGTGAATTCGTAATCGCGGCCGAGCCGGGAATGCCCCACCAACCTTTGTGGCATAAGGACATTAGCACCCAATGGCGTGTCCAGTTTAAGCAGGCGGTCGTTTTGCAACAAGCCGCCTTTTATTGCCGCGATAATGTCTTGCGCGCCCATACCGCCTCTTATTTATGCAATTTGCGCCCCCGCGCTATCGCGCGATAATACAAAAGATCAGACGTTTACAGCAATCACATATTCAAAAACAAATGTTAAATCGGAATTTGTTTCGCCTTGATTTGACGCGCACATGGGTTCGGTAAAAACAACACGCATGCCGATAAATGCAGCAGCAAAGATTCTTGGTTTTTTTTGGGGTATCTCGCCCGTCGCGGATTAAGCCAGCGACAGAGGAATGGGTCTCTGGTTAGGCATCGACAAACATCATCTGCTGCGAGGACACCAGCCGCGGCGGCGGATGGCAGCCGCAAATGCATAGATCGTCACTTAACGCGGCATGCCTTCCGTCTGGCGCGGTCATAACCTGGCGTGGCCCGTCACACTGGATTTTCCCGCTTGTATTGCAAGCCGGGCACGCCACTGGATCGCCCTCGTGAGCGACGTCGTTATCGCTCAATTGAATAGAGGTGGGGACTGCCTGAACGACGCCATTGGCTGTTGTCTTGTCGCCGTTCAAAATCAAATATCGTTTCATGATTCTTCCGAGGCTTGAAATTTTCGCGCACTCAACCCTGTTTGGTGGGTCGTCACGTCGGCCGCCTACGCTTTCTCTTCTGTGTACGCGACGCTTGTCGTCACAATCATCGAGCGCGGGTCGGCGTGCACAGTAAGCGTTCCCCAATTGAAGACGAATGTGTCCGCGCCCATCGTGGAAGACACACAAGGCGATTGCGCTTCGAATGCGATCAACTTTGACAGCTGCTTCTTTTCCTTCACAAGATCATCCTCAGTCGCCGACCAGTCGATCTTTTTCGCCACGCCGTCCAGCCAAACGAGGTCGACCATTGCGAGCCTTTGCTTGCAATATCGGGCCGTCACACCGAAGGTCTTTCCCCAAACCTCCACATTCGCGATGCCATAATTTTCCCAGTCGCCGTACTTCGCCAGTTCCTTTGCAGCAGTCAATGGCAATTCCTCAGTCGACGGTCTGCCGCGAAAGAGGCTTGTCGACTCATCAATGCTCAACGTGCCCGTTGAGAAATCAAACGTGGCCATCCAGTTAACTCCCAAACTTCAAAACGTTGCCACCAACGAGGCTGCCCTTGTCGGTGCTCGATACGAAATACTGAGTGCCACCGCCCTTGCCCAGGTTCGGATTGGCGAGCGACTGCCCCTTCGCTACGCAAATGTCCTTCGTGACGACGAACGCCCTCAGTTGGCTTCTCATCGGCCGTGCGCCGGCGGTATTGTCTGCGTGCGAAATCTGCGTCATGTCGTTGTATTCGCGCGCTGACCCTCCCGTGTTGAGAATCGTGCGAGCGTCGGAGAAATAATTGCCGGGTAACGCAGTCGCGATCTTGTCAGGCGGCGCATACGGATACAACGTGTACAACACTGTACCGCGCTTCAGGACCGTGTTCGTATAAGAGTCGACTCCCGGATAAGGGTCTTTGCCTTGCCAGCTTCTAGCCTGCGCAGCAGGATCTTTCCCTGCACAAGGATCTTTCTGGCAACAATCCTTGTTTGGAGTTTGCGCTTTCTTCTTGAGCCCCAGCGGATCGATCCAGCCAGTCGGATTCGGCGCGTACTGGTAGACATTTCCGCCGCCCAGCAGTCCAATCGGATCTTTGCTCGTAAATCGTCCAACGCTTGGATCGTAGTATCGGTGCCGGTTATACGCGAGGCCAGTCTCTTGGTCGAGTTGCTGACCCTGGAAACGGATCGGGTTGCGCGCAGCGGTAAGCGTCACCTTTGATACGCGCGCTATCACATCCCGAGCCTCGCCCCACGCCTTGTATTTGGCTTCCCACACGACCTCACCGAGTTCGTCGGTAAGCATCTGCGGCGTGCCGAGTTGATCGCAGTGGTAGTAAAAAATGTGCGCGGGGGAGGGGGGACTTACAGGCTTCAGCAACGGATCGTCTTCTGGCGCGTAGCGATCGGTCTGCTTCCAATCGGGCGTCGCAATGCCTGAGATTGGGCCGCAGACGAACTGCGCAAGAGGCACGAACGACCCCGCTTCATACACATAATGCGTGCTACCTCCGTCGGCGCTTTCGTACGCCAACGTATCTCCATCCCAGCCGAACATCGTGCGCGCACCGTCGACCTCTTTACCGATACGGCGTCCGAACGCGTCGTAGAAGTAGCGCGCCTCGTGACGGCGTGCTGGCTCAGCGACACTTGCGGCTGTCATCCGGTTGAACTCGTCCCACTCGTAGCGCTGTTCGGCGCCCGGTGAGCGCTTCGCGATCAGGTTCCCGCGGGCATCGTACGTAAAGTGCGTGCCGGCATAGTCCTTCAACAGATTGCCCAAGACTTTTGGCGTATGCGCAGGCAGGCTACTTATTTGTTGCCCTCCGCCAGTGCGCGCCTGTGCAGCGCTACCCGGATCGACGATGTTACTTGCGGGGTCGAATGCGAAACGCTCGGTCGCAAAAGGGCTGACAGCTTCGATCAACCGGCCGACGGGATCGTACTGGTAGCGAGTCACCCCGTGCCGGCTGTCGTCAATCTCCTTTAGCTGTCCCACGGCATCGTACTGATACCGGCGTGCCACGATCGGAGCGGGTGCGCCAGCACGCCTAAGTGCCTGGGATTCCATTCGCCCGACCGGATCGTAGCGCGTGTTCTGCGCAATCCGGTTAGATAGCATGCGCTGTGTTTCGCGATGCAGGTCGTCACGTTCGAACTGAATCAGTTCCTGGCCGTCGATCTGCATACCGTGCACATGGCCCGTGCCATAAACCAGCCAGTCGATCGCATGACCGTCCGGGCGCACGGTTTTGATGCGCGTGCCGATCTCGTCGTACTCGTGTCGCCATACATAGCTGCGGCGCTCGCCGAATAACTCTTGCGCGTGATGTTCGCGCACCAGATTGCCGACTGGGTCGAAGAAATGCTGCACCCGGCTGATTGCATTTTGTGCATCGATCAGGCGGCCATTTCCATCGTACATGAAGCGCTCGTCGCTTGCACCGGCGATGCGCCGCGCAAGGCGTCCACCGCTGTCGTATTCGAGCCGGGTCGTTTGTCCCGCTTCATCGACGGTTTGCAGCTGGCCAGTCGCCGCGTCATAGGCGTAGCGGGTCGTCATCCCGTCGAAGGCAATTTCCTCGAGGAGTCGGCCGACCGGATCGTAATGGAACTGGTAGGTCGCGTGATTTGAATCAGTGAGCGCGCTCAGGCGTCCGACCCGGTCATAGCGATAGCTCAGCAGTTCGCCCGATGCATCGCGTCGATTCGCGATCCGCCCGGCGGCGTCGTATCCATAGCGCGTGACGCGGTTCAGCGGATCCGTATGCACCAGGAGCCGGCCCTCGGCGTCGTATTCCAGCTTCTCGATTCCCGCAGCGGATTGGACTTTGGCCAGTTGTCCGTTGCCACCGTAACGATAGATGACACTCCGCCCACCCGCGTCCTTGCTCTCGAGCAGCCGGCCTTCTCCATCATAGGTCCACTGCGTTGTCTTTCCCGAGCAATCGGTATAGCTGACAAGGCGCCCCGCAGCATCATAGGCGAGTGCCTTTGCCCCGCCTTTTGCGTCAACGATTTCAGTTGGCTGCCCTTGATCGTTGTAGCTGTATTGGGTTTTGTGACCCAGCGGATCGATCTGCGTCGTGACATTGCCCGCGTCATCGTACTCGCGGGTCCAGCGACATGTTTGCGGATCGATGATCACAACCATCTGATCCTTTGCGTCGTACTCCATGCGTACCACGCTGCCATCCGGACGGGCCTGCTCAATCAGGTTGCCACGCTCGTCGTAGGTGAAACGCTCGACGCTGCCGTCCGGATAAATATGCTGCGTCAGATTTTGCTGGGCGTCGCGGTAGAACCATTCATTGAGGCCGTCCGCATGAATGATTCGATACGTGTAGCCGTCGATATCGAAGTAATAGCGTGTAACATTGCCGAGGGCATTACTTACATCGACTAGACGGATGTCCGGATGCCACGCGAGGCGAGTGTCGTAGCTCCCGTCGTCCGCGTATTCGCGCACGCACTTCGCCTTGGGTCCAAGGCCATCCCATTCCAGATTCATGCCACGGCCGGTGCGATCCGTATACCGGGTCACGAGGTGATGCGTGTATGCGTACTCGCGACGATTGCCGTGGCGGTCGGTTGCCGCAATGAGGTCGCCATGCTGGTCGTACGCGTAACGCACCAGCGTGCCGATCCGTTCGCCTTCCTGGTCGATCTCCACAGCTTCCATGAGACAGCCACCTGCATCGTGTGAAAACACGACGATGCTTTGCGCGGTGATCAGCCGCGTGAGCCGATGTGCGTCGTCGTAGTCTAGCGTGACCTGATTGCCGTTGCGATCCTTCAGGAAAGCGAGACGGAAGGCGCCGCCGCGCTTTTCATACGCTTCGAGCAGTTCATGGCCGCGCGTGATCGTGAGCCACTGATCATCGAGCTGCGCTAGTGTGAGATCCTCAGCGAGGTCGTCGTGCGTCTCGCCCGTCTTCAGCAAGGGGTAATCAAGACTGCGTCCACTTGGATCATGATAGACAAGCTTCGCCGCGTGGATATCGAAGCGCGTGGTGTACGGAGTGATCCAGCGCGCACCCAGGTTGCTTTCGTCGTAAGCAGAGAGAAAAGACCGGTAAGTACGTCGCCAGACTATCGGCATTGCGCCGGGCAAAACGAAGTCTTCGTGATCGAAGCGCTCGTCGCCGAGTGCATAGCCGATTGAGCCGCCGCTGCGTCCCAGACCACAGCTCTTGCAGTCGCTCGGCCCTGGGTGCTTCGCCTTCCCCTGCGTGGCGATTGTCTCCAGTTCGCCTTCGGTTTTCTTCAACTCGGCTTCGACCTTGCCGGCTGCCTTGATGCCGACAGTCTGTTTGTGTTTCTGCTTTTCCTTCCACTTAGCCACGGCCTTCATCAGCACGTCGAGCATCCAGATCAGGCCGCCGACATCCGCACTATTCAAACCCTTGATCTTTTCCGTCACCATCGGAATCGCGTGGCGCGCTTCCGCAGCCATTTGCATGAGCCGCTGGTTCGTCGATGGCGAGATTTCATTCGCTGCGCGCGAGGCAAGATTCGCCGCGTCCTTGACCAGTACCTTGGTGCCGTCCTTCAGATACGACCACAGGTTCTCGGCAACCTTACTCGCATCATGGGCGGCAAAGCCGTCGCCGACTTGCTCCAGATGCTTGTCAGCCGCGCGATAGTTGCCCGATGTGTCGAAAAGCTTGCCCGACGCCGCACCTTCAAAAATCTGCGCAAGACCTTCGAGCAGCTTCTTCGCATGATCCGCGCAGTCATTGAGCATCTGCGCGAGCTTGGCCTGCACTTCCTGAATGAATTTTTCGATGTCGCCAGCAAACTTCGCGCTAATGTGCGCCACTAGCACCGAGATCACCGTATCGGCGATCATCTGTGCTCCGCCTTCCGCAACGGCCTTTGCGCTTCTCGCGAGTTCCTCGCGGGCCAGCTTCATCAGCGGCCGGGCACCCATGCGGAATTCACCCATCACCGGCGGCAGCGGAATGACACCGATCAGGTCGATGCCCAAGTTCAGATAGTCGAAGAAGTCTTTAGACTCCGCTTCGATCAGCCGCTTGATATCCATCACGACGTCGATCGCAGACAGAATGTTCGAAACGACGGGAATGTAGTTCGCCAGTTGCTCGACGCGATCGAGGGTGATATAGCCATCGCTGACGCTCTTGAGCCATGCATCGAATTGCTCGAGTGCGGAACCGACGTCCTCCTTCGCTATGGTGACGAGCGGCGCGATGGCGACTTCGGTTCGGACAACGGCGGTGGTCTGGGCAGCGGCTGCGCTCATGCTGGGTCAGGTCGGTTTAGTTGCTGTTGGTAAAGAGGTTGTCGTATCCGCATCCGAGCAGAATCCAGCCCGGGCTTTCCTGCTGATCGACAAGCAATCTGATTTCCTTCTTGCCGACCGTCTTGCGATAGTCGACGCCACGCCATTGAGCGTTTTCGCGCAGTGAAATGGTGCCGGCTCCTTCGCTCATGCCGCCGATACGCGCGACCCATTGCTTGGCGACGCTGATTTCTTCGCCTTCAGGGGCAGGAATGGCGAGCAGCATCTGCCGTGGCGACGCGATCGACACAAGGTTCGACGATGTGCCCCATGCCTGAATCGGTTTCTGCGTTTTCCATGCCAGGTCGACCGCTTTTTCTTGCGGCGGCTGACTCGCGAGACCTTGTACGCTACCGCTGTCGACGCGGCTGATAAAACTATCGATCTGGCGCGCGTCGAGCTTGCACTCGACGAACCGGGAGATCGTCTGCAGATCGGTTGCCGACTGGGCGTGCGCGCTTACGGCGATTACGACCCCGCACACCGCACACATGAATGCCTGAGGGAATCTCATCGCAGACTTACTTGACCTTGCAGTCGGTCGCTGCCGGATAACCGGTCGAGAACGCACCGACGCAATGAAGCGTCACCGTTTGGCCGACACGCGAGCGCATCTTGTCGACGCTTGATTTGTCCGCGAAAGTCACTCGTACGGCGGCATCCGGATCGTCGCCGAGTTTCCCGATGACGTTTTCGGTCAGGCCCGATTCGAGTGACAACAGCTTTCCGGTGACGGCGAGTGGCTTATCCGCGAATTTCGTCGCGGCGTCCGAGTCGTCCTCGTATTGAGACGCCATCGCGCTTGCGGACAGTTTCAGTTCGCTCGCACCGAGCGCCGCTGACGTGACCGCGAATGCCAGCGTTAGAATGCCCGCTTTTTCCATGATTGGAGTGACCATTATTGGAAGTCGATGAATCGGCGTCGAATCACACAATGCCCTTGAAGGCCGGCAATGCGTTCCGCGCGGACTGTGCGATGCTGTTGATTTCCCTGGCCGTGCTTGCGGCCTGACTTGCTTGTGAGAGTCCGGCGCTGGCGCCTGAAGGCAACGCCTTGGTGAGCGCATTTTCGGCAAGTCCTGCAGCCTTGCCTTTTGCCATCGATGCGAGTCCGCTCGTGCCCTGCGAGGCCATGCTGGCGAGACTCGCGAGTTGCGATGCTCCGCCTGCGGCTGTGCCCATCGCGCTTGTTGTGGCGCTGGCCATCGTGCCTGCGGCACTCGCAGACCCGGCGGTTCCAGCTTCGGTCGCTACGCCCGATGTATTACCCGCTCCCGGCAGGAACGAAGCCATTTGCGAAGTGGCAGCGTGGCCGGAAGCGCCAGGCGGCTCGACCGGCCACTTGATGCCTTTGAAGTAATTGGCCGGTTGGGATGGATCGCGCGGATCAATGCCGAAATGCACTTGCGCGACGCCCGGCGGCAAGCCGCTGACAGTCATGCGGCCATTCGCATCGAGCGCGCCTTGCCGCAGGATTCCGCCATTCGCGTCCATTACCGAAAACAGTCCGCCTTTGACCGGCTCTCCGTTGGCGTATTGATGCAACAAGTCGAGCTGCCCTGGCTGATCTGGGCGCGCGGGCGGCAGCGGATAACCCTGACTCGTTGGACCATTGAAGCTATGCTGCGCACCTTTGACATCGACCGTGCCCGGCGCGTGAATATCGATGTTGCCGCCGGCAATGCGGATGTATGCGCCACCACTCGTCAACAGGATTTCCTGATCGGCGGCTGCTTCAATTTTTTCAGTGGCGGACAGCAACCTGAATGTTTTCTGCGCGGTGAATTCCACGTTGTCGGACTGCGCTTTGATCTCAACTTTCCCTTTGGCAGCGAACAACTTAATGCCCGCGCTCTGAACGAACAGGCTGATTTTCTCGCCAACGCTCGCCAGCAGTGATTTGCCGGTGGCAATGTGCGTGCTCTGGCCGCTGACAAGGTTGACATGCTCATTGGCTGCGATGTGAGCCGAATTCTGCGTTGCCATTGCGATACCCGCCGGGGTTGCGAACAGCATGATTGGCTCCTTGAAGCCGTTCGCGCTGCCAGTGCCGCCGCCTGCAGTGTTGCCGCCGTCGCTTGCAGTGCCCGGCACGCTGTTTTGCGTCGCGTCGGTGAAGGCCTTCAATGAGTCGTGGCCCTCTTTCAGGCTTTCCGCCTGATGGATTTCGCTCGCCTGGCTGAGCGACTCAATCACGCTTTCCGAATTGACCAGCTGATCGCTCGCGTCGCGTGCATCGAGCGGTTGGCTCGTCGCGCCGGTTGTCGGATGCGTCGACACGTACATGCCCTGTGCAGCACGCACTGCACCGTAGGCATCGGACTTCAGGTCAAAACCGTTGCCCAGGTACGCGCCGCGAGAGTTGCCCGTTTGCGCGATCAGATAACCCAGATGAAGCTGCGAGTTGGCGCTCGTGCTATATAGCTGCACGCGGTTCTGGCCGGTCGCGTCGTCCATCACCAACTGGTTGTAGCCGCTGCCCTGGTATTCCTTGGACTTGTAGCCTGACAGGATGCCGTTCGAATGCCAGTCAGGTGTCTTCGCGCCGTTATAGACGCGCCCCGTCACGAGCGGCTTGTCGCAGTCACCGTCGAGAAACGACACGATTACTTCCTCGCCGATGCGCGGCACGTGGACTGCGCCATAGCTGCTCCCCGCGTCCGACTGAACCACCCGCATCCAGCACGATGCATTTTCATCGCCCGGGTTAAGCCGGTCCCAGTGCATCTGCACCTTGATACGGTTCAACTGGTCTGTGAAGACTTCCTCGTTCGCCGGGCCCACCGCGGTTGCCGTTTGCATGTGCATCTTCGGCTTGTGGTGCTCGAGTGGACTGCGGAACGGGATGGCCTTGCGTTGCGCCTCGACGGTGGCCATGAAGAAACCTTCGCTGCCGTCAGGCGCCTTGATGAGCAACGCCGGATCGCTCGCGTGCTGCGCCCGAGCTGCAGAAATCGCCCGGTTCAGGCTATGCGGGAATTCTGTGGTGCCGGCGGAGACCGGCAGATTGTTTTCTACGACCCAGTCCACGGCGATCACCGCGAACTGCCGGTCCTGCTGGCTGCCAGCGTCGTGCTCCGGGTGGTCCTGCAGTTCGAACCAGTGGCCGGCGTCGAGCCGTCGTACTGCACCTAGGCCGTGGAAACGCTTCGCACGCGATTCCCATTCTTCCATCCGTATTTTCGACAGTTGATCGCCGCGGTCCTGCTTGCCGTAGGTGTAAGCACCCGTGTATTCGTAGACTTCGGCCTGCTGCGGCAGGTCGCCCTGCGTGCTCAGCGTCGGGATCGTTGTTCCCTTTGGATTGGCAGGTATAGACGGCGCCTTGTAGTCGAACGTCCGTGTAGTGAGTGAGGTGCTTTGCAGCGTGCGCGTGCCGCTCCACTGTACGAAGGCGTCGGTTTCACTCCTGGTGCCCGAACGGTAGAAATTTACCGTCTGGGGCGACAGGGGTGGCAGACTGCCAATATCGTCGATAACCACCAAAGTATGAGATTTGCCATCGGCAGCCTGCTCGAAATAGCCGAACAGGCCTTCCATTTCCATCAAACGGTGGCAGAAATTCCAGTCGTCCTCGTATTGCACGCAGAATGAGCGCTGCGGCAATGTATTTTTCAAGTTAAAGCGGAATGCACCTTGCGCCTGGGGATGCATATTGAAAACATCTATGAGAATTTCATCGACCGTTTTATCCTGCCAGATACGTGCATCTTTTCTGAAACGCAGAAAATGCATCCAGGAGACAAAGCCGATCTGATAGCTGGTAATAGCGCTGTCGGAACCTAAACGACGGGCGGTGTGGATATAAGCATGGTGCGGGGCATAGGACTGTTCGGTTTGCTGGATCCACAGCGTGACCGGCTGGGCGATCAGCTTCTTGAGTTCGATATTGCCGTTGATTGAAACGGCATCAAGCGTGAACTCATAGTCACGGCCGAGGCGCGAATGGCCAAGCAGTCTCTGCGGCAGAAGGACATCCACACCCAAAGGCGTATCCAATTTCAGTAATCGGTCACTTTGCAACAAGCCACCGTTTATCGCCGCGATAATATCCTGAACATCCATGTCGCCTCTTATTTATGCAATGCGCCCCGCGCTATCGCGCGATAATACAAAAGTTCAGACGTTTGCCGCAATCTGTAAAAACGAAACAAATGTTAAATCAGCAATTTTTTCTTGCAATGGCAATGCATTTTGAATAACGGTAAAAATAACTGCGTTACCCTGCTTGCTAAGGCGGATTTCCTGTCCCGCGGCAAAATACAACTCCGAACAGCTCGACAACGTCATCGACAAAACGGGAGAGAACCGTACCAGCCCGGAGCTGCTGGTCAGCCGCCCGGTAGGTACGTATGGCAACAATCGGCTGGGCGTGTCGGACGTATTCGGCCGCGGCAAGGAGTGGACTTATGACTGGTTCGACAAAAACTACTATAGCCACGCGGCGCCGCACGACCCGCGAGGTCCGGAGCGAGGCAGCCTGCGCAGCGTCCGCTATGCAACCGATAGCCGCACGCGACTCGTCATTGACCGCACGGGCTTCGCGCCCGATACCATGGAGGCCGATTTCGGGTTTCGATGCGTGCTCAACCAGTCTTCGCCGGCAGGTCAGTGAGATGCGCGCGCACGCTCCAACCGGCCACTCATGATGAATTCACCCGCCGCCCCGTCGCCGCACAGCCGGAGCACGCTCGTCATCCTGACGCTCAGTCTCGGCGCGCTGCTTTTTTCGCTGTGCTGGCTAGTGTCTTCACTGATCGCCACGCATCGTATGACGGTCGCCGAAGGAACCGTGGTGAGTTACGACCAGGGCGGCCGGAGCTGGCGTTCGTATCAACCCGTGATCGTCTTCACGACCGCACGCGGCGAGCGCGAACAGGTCACGGGCCAGACGTCGTCGACGCAGCCGGCCTACGATATCGGCCAAACGTTGCGCGTGTTCTACGATCCTGCAAACCCCGCACGCTCGGCGATCATCGACGACTTTGGGCAGCGCTGGTTTCCTGTCGGTGTAGTGATGTTGCTCAGCGTGGTGTTTTCAGCGATTGGCGCGGTGATGTTCGTAATCGAGCGCGGCAAGGTTAAACATGTCGCGCCTTCGTCGTACTCGCAGGCGAGGCGCAAACGCGGCCGACAGAATCTACTGATCTGCCTGATTTCGATTGTCATCGGCGCGGGCTTTCTCTTGGGCGCTGCCGCTTCGGCGATGCGCGAACGGCAGATCATTGGAAGCTATACGCGCACGACCGGCAAAGTCGTCGAAGTCCAGGAAGCCGAGCGGCCTTATCAGCCGCGCTCGCACATGTACTCGGCGATTGTTGCGTTCAAAACCGCGACGGGGAAAGAAGTCACCTTTGCGCAGGGGTCGTCGTCATCGCATAACGATCTCGGCAGCGGTGACGAGGTCAGTGTTCTCTACGATGCGAATTCGCCCGATCGCGCGATGATCGACAGCTTCTGGGAGCACTGGGGACTGCCTGCCATCCTCGTTGTCATCGGCTTGCCGTTCTTCGCCGTTGGTGTGTTCTTCGTCAGCACCGTCGACTTCAGCGGTGGGCGCCACAGCAAACGGACCTAGCTTTGAACGTGATTCGAGATTGATGGCAGGTGACCTATGACTTCGATCGCATGCGAAGGCGACAGCACGTCGCACGGCGGCAAGATCGTTTCCGCCTCGGCGACCATCGGCGTTGGCGACAGCGGACGGCGCGCCGCCCGGCTCGGCGACCTCGTCCATTGTCCGAAATGCGACGGCACGTTTCCGATTGTGACATCACAGAATCCGGCGATGACCGTGGAAGGTGTGCCGCTCGCTTTTCATGGCGACAAGACCTCGTGCGGTGCGGTGTTGATCGCCGCGCAATCCGAGACCACCGGCAATGTACCTGCGTCGATGCAGGGCACGACGGCCGCGGCGGCGGAGTCCACAGTCGCGCCGACGTTGTGTCGCGAGTGCCTCGCTCATGCCGCAGAAACGGGCGCTTCCACAGTCGTGCGCTCATGATCCCGGCGACTCTCGCTGAACGGCTGGAGCGTTTGCGCGCGGATGCCCCGGCGCTGCGTGCGTATGCGCTGGTCGATGGCCTGCAGTACGAGCAGCATTTCGGCCGCAGTTTGCGGCGCCGCTGGGGCACTGTGCACTCGCTTTTCGCCGGGACAGAAGACGAGCCATTGGCGTCCGCTGGACCTTGGCTTGTAGACATCGCGCAACCCGATGCCGACGTGGTGGCTTCACTCGATGAACTGGAAACGGCGCGGCCTGGTGTGATGTGGTTATTCAGCACGCAGGATATCGAGTCGCTCGTGCGGACACTGCAACGCAAGCTCAACAGCAAACTGCCGAATGGCAAGATTGCGTTGCTCCGGTTCTGGGATCCGCGTGTTTTCGTGCCGCTCTTCAATGCGCTC
Source organism: Paraburkholderia sp. RL17-381-BIF-C (assembly GCF_046026435.1). Classification (NCBI taxonomy): domain Bacteria; kingdom Pseudomonadati; phylum Pseudomonadota; class Betaproteobacteria; order Burkholderiales; family Burkholderiaceae; genus Paraburkholderia; species Paraburkholderia sp. RL17-381-BIF-C. The sequence continues at coordinate 139,153 of NZ_JARESX010000008.1, forward strand.
GACACCGAAAGACGTCGCGCTTATTTCGGCGATGTGGACGAGTGGCACGGCCTTGCGGAAGGCAAACGCTTTCACGTCTCTCACCATGCTTGAACTGACCGCAGACCAGTGGGCCGCTTTGTGCGCAAGCGACGAACGCAATTTTGTCGCGACGATTCGTGACGATATCGTGCGCGACGCCCCGCGCTATGCCGACGATCCGACCTTGCTCGACCGCCTGATGCGGGCGTATGGGGACGCTAAACGCATGGGGTTTCAGCAGGACAAGGAGCTGGTGGAGTTTCTTTATATCGAAGCGGATGTGCCGGAGTTTTATCGCAAGCCGGGGATCGCGGCCTGGCTTGCGAAGTTAGGACGACCGATCTAGGAGCGGTTTGAAGATCTGATGGCGGTGACGCGGCGGAAGTTGATTGATCGGGATAAGGAGAAACGCTGATGGCTGTATTGGCAATTCCGCTCATCGAAGGAGCGGGCGCGTTGCTTGCCGAAGCATTCCCCGCTTTGCTAGGCGGGACCGCTACGGCGGGAATCCTGTCGCTATCCGGCGATCAGGCGCAAGACAGGAGCAAGACCCAACCGGTCGCGCGAACCATGCCGAAAACGGATGAAGCGTGCAAGAAGTGTCCATCGGATGCGGGTAACCTCGTGACGCGGAACTGGAATATGTCAGATACCTCGCGCACATATCAGGCGCAGGTGACGGGCTTCGCGCCGAATACGGAGTGGAATTTCAGCGGACTCGACTTCGATGGGTTTCGTGCGTCGCTCTGTCAGCTGGAAGAAGCAAAGGCGAATTATGATAAGTTTTTTGATCCGGAGACGGGGAGCCGAAATTCTTTTTCAGAGTATCCGGGGTCCGAAAAATAGTCGAGCAGGCGTCTACCCAGAACGATATCGTGGTTGGCAACCCGCCCGCCCAGCTTCACTGGTATTTCATGCAGCGATTGAGTTACCGGTATTTCACGCGGGCTTTCACGCTCGCCGCCCCACTTATTCGAACTGAGCTGCGCCCGCTTCTGTGAACTGGAATTGACGACATCATGAATTACAGTCTGAACCTCGAATTGACTTTCCGTCTGTCCGCGCCTGAATTGCCGACGATCGAATCCGAGTATCACCGGCTGTGGCAATTTGCGAGCGCATTGCAAGTCGCGGGTTTTCCAATCGATGGCTGGTTTCCGCCAGCGGACAACGTGAAAGCGTCGCTTCTCAACCGGGCTTTCGATTCCACTGGTCCGACGACAGCTGCCATAGCGATAGCGAAGGCCGAAAGGCAGGCGTATCCGCACGTACGCTCGTTTGGCGCGTGGAACGGGATCGAAGGCAATGGGGGCGCGGCTTTTACGGACCAACTCTCTGTGAATGGTTTATGCGTCTTGAGCCTGCAGACTAAAGGCGTCATGTCTCTTGCAAAATGCGATGTCATGGCAGATATCGTGACTGAAGCAACCCATATCTGGCCGGCGCTGAGTGTTGAAGTCGGATCGTTCCGGTACTCATCAGAATACAGAGTTTTTGAAAAGCGCCCGGGTGCTGGATGGATGCTTTATTTGCCGCGCGTCCTCAGCGCCGCGCAAATTCCGGAGGCACGTGATCTTATTCCTGTGATGGACGGCAAGCGGCAGAGGGGCACCATCATTGTCAGCGTGATTGATGAGCCTTTTTCTGCGACGGACAAGGAACATGTAGCCGTCGCGAACGCTATCGAAAAGAGACTTGTCGATCAGGATCTGCTTCCGCTGTATACGGAACTTTAAGCGAGACCATCGGCGAACTTGGGAAACCTCTGTCGAATGGGCTTTCATTTGAACATTGATGTCACCTATCGCGTAGCTGACCCGCAATTGCCGACCATCGAGTCGGAATACAACCGACTTTGGCAGTTTGCGAACGTCCTGACGCGAGCCGGCTTACCCGTCGACAAATGGTATCCAGCTGCGGATTCCGAAAAAGCGTCACGGTTGAACACTGCTTTCGATGCCAAGGGACCGACCAGCGCGGCGATTACCATGGCGAAGAGTTCCGCTCTATCCAATGGCACTAGCGTCAGGTCGCTCGGGGTATGGAATGGGTTAGAGGGAGACGGTAGCGCTGCTTTTTCTGACTCTCAAGGCATTGATAGTGTGTGCTCGGTGACCTTCCAGATGAAAGGCATTGTCGGATTTCAGCACGCAACACTGGTGGCGGACGTTGTTTCGGAAGCCGCGCGCATCTGGCCTGCGTCGAGCATTCAGGTCGGGCCATTCAAGTATTTTTCGCGCCAGCAGGTCTTCGAGAAACGGCCCGGCGCTGGTTGGATGCTTTATTTGCCGAGGGTTCTCACCGCGCAACAAGTACCAGAGGCTCGCGCGTTGGTCCCCGTCATGGATTGTAAGCAGCGGATAGGCACCCTCATCGTCAGTGTTATCGGTGAACCTTTCTCTGCTTCAAATCCGGAACATGTAAAGGTCGCCAATGCTATTGAAGAGCGATTGGTCGATCAGGATTTGCTGCCTTTATTCACTGAACTCTAAGTTCAAAGTATAGTTGACCGACGGCATCGATGGCAGCCCGAGCTTCGTAATGACGTTCCGCCTGTCGCTGGTAGCGCTGCATGCCAATGAAACCGAGTGTGAATCACTGTGGCAACAAGGCTGATTGCGAAAGCCAAGTTCCTAAGAGAACAGTCACCTCTGCGCTCCAGCGGTGTCCCATCGCCAGTCAAAGGGCGCCGTGTTCTATCGCACGTGCAAGACGCAGGGGGCGGTGGGCGACGGACTGCTGCCTTCACGCCAACCCGGACTATCGCAACAATCAGATCCGGGCGCAGGCGAACTGGCGTGACCGCGATCGGACATGGGGCGGACACGGACTCCCTTCGAAACACCCCACCGATTACGGAAATCCAGCATGGCGAGCGGACGAACGATTGGCGTCCGGCAACACCAGCAACAACGCAAGGAAGGGGTTGGAAGTGAAGCGTCCGAATGACATGCAATTGCAACCAAATGCCGTCGAAGTGGGCATTTCAAAAAATGAATGCGTGCCACCGCCGCGGCCCAAATAGCCGAGCGGCTCTCCTCATTGGCTATGGGAACGAGCGTGTGGTCGACGAGGCGATAGCCTCGTTGCTTAGTGAGAGCGCCGAACGTCCGTTGGAAGCCGATACGAGTCGGATCGTCAAATAGTCCGATCTGTTCGGCTGTCAGCGTCAGTTGCTCAGAAACCGACCGCTGAGGATGATCGGCCGCAATGAGCAGTTCCTTTCGATGCAATATTGGGGGATTAATTGACGACTCGTAGCTGCGATATCGATACGTCTGCTGATCGAGGTCGATAAACCAGCTGCGGTACCCTTGAACACGCTGTAGCAGAGCCGTTCGCTTGGACCGGCGTTAGATACAGCGGTATGATGGAAAGCACATCCGTGCCGGGCCCAGCCGGATGATTTCCTCCTGACGCCGAAACGGAGTTGACCTGATGAGCAAGACACGTGGCGTGCCCCTTTCTTCCGGTCAACGAAAATTTGTCGCCGCGCTCACCCAACAGGCGGAGCGAATGGTCATCGAAAGTGGTGATCCGAACGGGTTCGATGCTGCTGCATGGGTAAGACGCTGGATCAGTAACCCAAATCCCGCGCTGGGAAATCGTTGCCCACATGAATTTTTCGACAATGCCGACGGCCGCGCGAGGATCGTTCAACTTCTCGCCATGGCACAGAGCGGCGCATTCGCCTAAGTCGCGTCGCTAAGACCCTAAATCACCGTCCACGCCCGTCACACGGCTTGCAGATCGATATCCGCAGGCCTCGCTATAGCATAGACATCTTCATAGCCGGCGCCCACGTTGTAGACCTCTGACTCAATGTCGTGCCGAAATCTGCGGGCTGGCGCCGGACCGCCAGCGTCGGCGCATCGGGGCGCGGCACGAAGCTGATTGCACGCTCCGAACCACGTTGTATCTCCCAGTTCACGTTCCATATTCGAAATACGTGTGGAGCACCTTTATGAATTCGATCCGGCGGTGCATTGCGTGCGGCTGCGCCTTCCAGGCATCCGTGCTAGGTTTCATGCGATATGCAGTTTGGTGAAACCATGAGGCCGTTTGTCCCCTCGTCCCATGATCTAGGCCATTCGATGAGCGCTGCCGCCAGGAAATTGCGGTAATCGCATCAAGATGCGTAGACCTCATCGAGTTGGGATATGCTTAACATGGCAATTAAATCGAAGTCCGCAGGGTGCCGAGAATATACGCACCTGATGGCCTCGCTCAAACCTTCGACTCCGCACCAATGAAAACAATTTTTCTGGACATCGACGGCGTGCTGCATCCGTCAACGGTTGGCGAACTGGAATACGGTCCGCAAGGTCCCAAGGTGACTGGACCGGGTGTGTGTGCGCTCGAGGAGAAACTGGCTCAAATTGTTGCGGGGAAGGCTGTCGAAATCGTGATCCATAGCACTTGGATTTACATGTTCGACGCTAGAACGCTTCGAGCGGAATATTTGCCCAAATTGGGTCAGGTGGCCCGCATCCAGTTGACGAATAAACGCATTGAAAGCCGCTCCCATCGAGTTCTCGATTATGTTCGACGGCGACAGCTTTCTCTCGAACAATATCTCATTCTCGATGACGCGCCAAAAGAATTTGCGTCATCCGTCGCGCTTCTTCCTCGGCTTGTGGCCTGCGATCCGGCGCGCGGTCTTGATGATCCAATTGTGATCAAGCACGTCGAGGAATTTCTTCGCTAGCGCAGGCACATGAGGCATGGCGACGCCCATCTTTCGCCATGACTTCCCTGAGACTGAGCGGAGCATGAGCGATATAGCAGTTCGCCTTTACGCTGCACCTAATCTTGCCGAAAAAAGGGATGACACAGCGGAGCGTCAGTCACGCACCGTGACGCCACGCCCACCTTGGACAATTTAATCGTACCTCACGGCGTCGGCATCTCCCATTGCATAGCGATTTGCGCGCGCGTCCGATAGCGCGTGATGTCGTCCACCATGCTCCCGGAAGTACTCCTCCAATCGACGGGGATCGAGCATCCCACCGACATGAAGCGCCAACCAGCCGCTTGGCACTTCATCAAGCGCATCGCAAAGCAGCTCCCAGTCGCTGCCGTTGTCGAAACACAGCATGCGTTCAGATTCCCCAGTGAACTCGTCGAGCCACTTGAGCAACGCCAAACGCAACTCGTCGCGCGCGAATACCCGGCCAGGATACTGACCGAGTTGCGGGAGAACCGCCGCGTACACGAACTGACTGCAGGTCGAAACATCGAAGTCCGAAAGTTCGCCGTAAAACTCTCGACCGTCATCGGCTACGAGCGCGATACTGATCAGGTTGCAATCAATAAAATCCGTGAACTCTGTATCCACAAACACCCGCATGAGTTCGCTCCCATTTGTGCCTGCACGCTCAACGTCGAGATCCGACTAGCGAGCTGTACGTCTGACGGATCGGCTACCGCCGACTTGGCAAGTGGCCCATGCTTGGCTTTTCTGCAACGACTAGTTTTTCTACTTACTTCTGCCCCGGCAGCGAAGCGGCAACATGGTCGCTGATGCACCGGACATTTCGAAGCCGACTGGTTTGCGGATCCAGTACTGCCGTCCACCGTCGACTGAAGGTCCACTGACTATCTCAATGCCGAGCTGCCTGGCCCACCTTGGCGCTTCGCGAGCGGAGATTTTCCTCGCCTTTGCCGCTATGATCAGCGGCACAAATTGCTCGGCAAACTTCTCCAGAACATCAATATCGACGACACGCGCAGATCGCCGCCCCAATTTCCCAATTCGAGTCCTTAGCAAGCCAATGTTGACCAGATGGTACATCACCTCCTGCTTGATCCCGAGCCGACGCGCAGCTTCGACAATCGAAATCTGAGGGCTGGATTCGAGCGACGTCTTCGCGATAGCAATCACTTCGCCACGATCTGCGAAAATTTTCCTCAGCGCCGGTACCGTACTCCGCTCGAAGAAAACGTGCACGTCACTATTTACGAGTCGGTCAAAAAATACTGCTGACACTTCTATTGGAACGTACAGGCGTAGTGCCTCCGCCAAGCTGATAGGGTCCTTAAGCGCCCGTGCCTCCACGACACAGTTGGCCGTGATGCTGCCGAGAAGGCGGTCGATGGAGTTCGTATCGATCCGAACCCCGGTCGAAACAATCAGGCCGGTCTTCACAAGCGCACCGATACGCTTGGAGGACATACCAGAATAACGAGCCGCCGCCTTAAGCGGGACCAACGATCGCTGCATTTCCCGAAGATTCCGTAGATCCGCATCGCTAATCACAAACTTCTTTCGCCCAGATCGAGTTCGCCTGACCGGTACGTCCACACCGGAATGCGCGAGCATGGCGGCGATGGCGGAGTTCCGTGTCTTTTGCGGGGGGCGGAGTTCTCTGACCACTCGCCTGGCAGGACCTTTGCTCTCCCAGATCAAAGCAGATCCATACTGCGACGAAGCCGCAACGTATGCCTCCACCAAATTCAGCATCCACCGACGCTCGGCCTCATTTAACTGCCTGCGGAGCATGGTGAGCAAACGCGGAAAGACTTGTGACAGCAGGGGAACGTTATTCACGCTCGCCTGCGGTGAACGAAGGCGATCAAGCAATTCAAAGCAGGCTGACTGATCGGAAATCAAGGACGCGCCCGCAGTAACGAGCACCGGTTCAACGTTTTCCGTCTGGCGTGTGGCCTTCTTCAACGGCTTGCCCTGAATCCCAAATTGCGCCAGTGCCCCCAAAAATCGCGTGAGGTTCCATCGCTCTCCGACAGATAGTGTTCCAATGTTTGAGTCGGATTGATCGGTAAGTACCTGCTGGAGTTCGGTCGAAAGGATGTCTACGGGTACATCTTTTAACGGTGCGCGACACGTGCAGTCTGCAAAGCGTACACGTTTCCAACGCAATATGCGGTGACAGCCATCGCATGATGACGCGAGCCAGCAGAAATGTTTCAGGCAGGCTGTCGACCCCGAATACCAGCTTTCGTGCCAGTAGCAGTCAGGCTCTCCTAGGCACAAAGGACACCAACGGGCAACGCCGTATGTCTTGGGCAGGCCATCCTCAATGCAGTGGAGCCAATTCGCGTTAGACAGTCCGTTAACGGCAGCAACGCGTAAGCGATATCCGAGAAAACTTTCATCCAGGATTGCCGAAGGGCGCACCAGAAACCGCTCGCTGAACAGTGAGATTCCTTTGGTGCGCCAATCCGTACTATGGAGTTGTTTGCCTTTCATTCCACCAGCAAAGAAAGCTGCCCGGACGAGCAGTTCTCTTGCTCATGCCCCGCTATTTCGCCCGTTTTGAGCCGGCGCACGCGTTCGAGCGCAGTATGATCGACGAAGTAGGCGGACAGGCCCGAGCTCTCCATCTGCCGGAAGATCGGGAATTTGCCGCTAAAGGCTTCTTTTAATACTTCTAGCGATGCTGACCTGTAGCACCCACCGAAAGGAATCCATTCACCCAACAGTGAATGCAGGTGAGCGGCTTTTGACGGAAACGGACGAGACACATCCCCAAGTCGTTGACACAGATCCGTCAGGTCGGCCCGCAGAAAAAATTTATACACGTCAACCGCAATTGGGCGAAGCAAACCCGCTCTCAATAGAGCAAGAAATCCTCTTCGATCGATGCGCAGCTCATTCATCGCTTGCTCGCGCGTTGCAACCGAGGCACGCCATCTCCCGCAAGCTTCGACTGCCTGAGATGACAGCAAGAGATATCGTCTCAAGCCGAGTCGCGAACTGCGAACACCGTGGCAGACGCCACTATCGATGAGATGTTTCACGAGCCTTGACGGACACCCAATGATAGATGCGGCTTTATTGAGGCTCACATATCCATCCGATTCTTCATGATCCGGACAGGGAATTTCATCGGCCAGCACTGCTCTTCTTTGGAGGCTCGTCAGAAGCCGGCTCCGCAAGTCTGCAATCGGGAGTTCCGAGAAGCACGTTGGTCTATGCATCTCGTCGGTCAACATTCGATGCAGACGATTGAGCACCACGTCACGATGTGCGGTCACGGTGATCTGGTCCAGAAAGTCACGAATTCCGTTGAAGTCTGCCGCTAAAGAAAAATGGTATTTTTCAACAAGTTGGGCAAGTTCAGTTGATTGTGCAGCGCTTTTTTGCGCAGCTTTAAATTCACGCGTGGTAGTTAACACCGCGTCGAGCAACGCCTTCAGAAATAAAATATGAGTTAGCTGCTCGAAAGCACCCGGAATGTCGTTCTCAACAATCGATCGTTCGAATCCGGACCACAACTTTTCAACATGCCTTCGTTCGCTGGGCATTGGGCACACTGCACCAGCCCAGAGCTGTTCGTCCGTGACGCTGGAGACGAAATATTTCCCTTCTTGCTTGTAGCCTTTAGTCATCACGGGCTCCGCCAAATCGTCCTTCAGACGAATATGATGGATAGTACAGACATCAAAAGCTGTGAGGCGCCAGCGCGAGCGAATGTGTCTCGACTGCATCATGCACTCAGGGCAATACCTGATCTTATTCACGCGGGTGACTACGCTCGATCGAGGTAACCTCGTAGCACTCCAGATCGGATAACCATCGGCCTTACTCAACGCGGTTGCGGCCAACTTCGGCCGAAAACTCTCGGTGTCGCTTAGCCGCGGATAGCGAATACCATTTGCTCTCGCAACGCGGAAAAGATAGGTTTCGACCCACTCGTCAGGGAGCATCTTGGGACGGCACAAGGGTAGTCCACGAGTAAAGTAAGTATTCATCTCAGCGCTCCACAGGTGCAAATGGTTCATCGCCGTTCACAAGTGGCGTTTCATTGAATGCCTTGTGGAATGGGTTCCGTTTATCAGGCGATCCCGGGTAGATGACCGTCCGAAAGGATTCAGCCAGAATTGCGTCCGTCAATCTGGGATTGGACTGTTCGTACGCCAGTTCGACAGCTCGTACCAAAAGCCTTCGAATATCGCGCAGACGCCCATCGCTTGCAAAGGCGAATAATCGCGCTATGGCCGGTGCCGAGAAATCTATAGTGGGGAGCCCCTGCAAGCAGCCCCTAAAGGTATTGAGGACGCTACGGAACTCGTGTTCCGCAGACTTGTTCGCCACTGAAAACCGGTCGATCTCAATGATCTCTCTAAACCGCTCGCGCAATTGATCATTGGTCGCGAGCAAGCGCCTTGTCCGGGGTATGCCTGCCAGCACAAACGACACCCGTGTCGCATCTACAAAGCGCTTGAGCCAGTCAGCAGCGGTGTGCAACGTTTTCTCACCACCGCGATCAATCAGGTGATTAGCCTCATCGAGAATCACCAGCCTGACGCGGCACTGCATGATCAGGAAGACGAGTCGGGCCGTCAACTCGACCTCTTTTCCTACGTGCCACTTGGGGTCTCCCAGCGCCCTTAGTAGCATGTTCGCCAGAATCTTTGGGGTTGGCGACTGCCCTAGTGCCACGTAAAGGACCGGGACTTCAGTGAACTCTTCGTGCTCGATGGCAGGGTGCTTCTTCACGTACCGGATAAGCAAGGTCGATTTGCCAACACCAGATTCGCCGAGCAACATAAGGTGCTCAGCCTCCTCGCTATCACACTGATACCCGTGCATACGATCCAACGCAGCCAGTATCCTTTTAATATGAGGAAGGTTGATGAAGCTTGATCTGATGTTCTTTACAGTTTCTGTACAGACGGGCTTATTTTTCATGACGTTCCTCTGTGCTGATGCATTCGACTTCAAATTCGGAAAGCTCATCTCCATCCGAAGTGAACATGGCAGGCGGAACTGCGATCTGCGGCGCGGACATAGCAGGTTGGGGGCGATTGGTAGATTTTGACGTGGTATGGGCCAGACGAGCACCTTGCTTACGAACTTTCATTTTCTTCGACTGCATTGCCTCATTGGCTTTCTCGCGGATTGTTTCTTCACCATTTGCCCTGGTTCGTTGGTGAGGATCTGAATTTGCGTATTCTCGCTTGAGCGACTTCGCCTGCTCTACCGTCAAATTATTGTATTGATCTTCAGAGTTAGCAGCGCGGATATATTCGCTGTTGAGCGGATCCCATACCCAAACTACGCCTGCATTTTCGTATGGGGCTTTGATTAGTACCTTCTGTTTGGCCGGTAGCATCCTGCGTAAAGCGAGTAATTCTGTGGATACGTATCTAAAGGTATTAAAGTCGATGCCATAGTGTTGTAGCGCACACTCGCCAACATCGCCGAATTCAACGCTGAGGTCGTCCGCGTTGCATTTCAATATCGGCGGAAATGCGACTGCATTCTCTTTCCACACATCGATCGGGGCTCGTCCCGATAGACCTTTATGTGGTCGTAGGTGATATACGGATGTAATCCAAATATGGACCATCTCATTGAGTTGACCAAACGTAATGCAGGCCTCATCTTCCGATTTGAAGCCGACGCGTTGATGAACCCTTGCAAGGGTGGTCCCTGGGAGTTTATGAATGAATGAGTAATTGAACGTTCTGAGAAACCGCTCGACGAATGGCTTGTCGTTTGGATCACGCGACGCGGCGTATTCACACACCACACCCAAGTTCATTAGAGCATCGACAACTGCATGGGCATGAAATTCTCGGCCGTTATCCATGAGCAAGCGTTCGAACCAACCGTGGCATGGCCATTCGAGAAGCAGCTCCGGGAATCGCTCTCTCAGGTAGCTCTTTGGCATCATCGAGTGCCGCAGTGCTTCGAATACCGCGTGAACACCGTGTCCTGCTGAGCTGATGCAGAACCCGAGTACACACCGGGAAAACCGATCCAACACTACGGTGAAGTACGGCCGATCGATTACCTTTCCGGTTGCATCGGTGTACATGATGTCCATCGGGGTGTGATCGATTTCAGCGATCTCAAGAATTCGCGTAACTTTGCGCGCGCAGAGCTGGTCGGCGAACCTGCGCTCCGCCTCCCGTTCACCATAGCGTGCAACCGCGCGCTCATAGGCGTTGATGTTCGCGATTCGCCTTTGAATGGTCCTGAGTCCCGGAATCTTGAGCCACTCGGACTCGATCCGAGTCGCGTTTTGCCGCTGGAGCTCGAGGAACACTGCGTTATGGACATCTTCAGCGGTTCCACGTTTACTGTTGAGGTAGGACGTCTCGATTTTGTCCTGCACGATACCTTCGACGACCTGGTCCAATCGAGGCTGCCCTTTTCCTCCTCTCCGTTCGGCTCCATCAACTAATGCACGGATGTCAAGCTTGGCAAGCCGGTATTGCCTGCGCCAGCGATATACGGTCGTTTCATGAGGAGGTCTTGAGTCATCGAGTTCCGCCGCCACTTTTTGAATCGCCTTACGCAAGGCATATCGGGAACCATCGAATGCGCCGATGCGGTCGAGCATCAACAGGTAGTTCACGCGCCGGCGTGTTTCGAAATCACCTTGTCTAACCGATGACGTCGCGGCCTCCAGTGCATCCTTGACTACGCAAGGCTTTGGTGCCCGTTGGAACTGCTTGCTGTTGACCGTCCGAAGGTATCCTCGCAAGTACTCTTCCAGTAGGTCTGCTTCACTGTGGCTTGAAAACGCACCAGTGATGATATTTTCCAGATGAGCAGTGTCATTCTGTACTCGGACGAGCCGATACTGTCCCTCGCCGCGGAAGATGATCTGGTCCTTGATGAAGTTGGCCATGGTTGACGCTCCTTTTAGCGGCTTGAAGCTGGTAAGAGATCGTCCGGATCACGATTCATGATCCGGCGCAGCAAATCGTCACATTGACGTTTCGCGTCTTCCCACTGCTCCTGAACGTCTGCAGGAGGAAGGGAGCCGTTTTCCGGATCCCATAGAGCTGCGTCGATGTCTGCGCGATACCTTGTGCGAACTGGACGTGTCCGGAATAGCAGTTCGAGCCGCAATTGCAGATTGTTTGCGACCAGATCGGCGCGAAAAACTATGTACAAGCATTCACCGCGTTGTCGAAGATAACGTATCGCGGCTCTGATCCGATCAGCAGCTCTTGAGCTTCGGATGAACGCACCGTCATCTTTGACCTCGAGGTACGCGGTCCCATTAGCGGTCCCAATCTCGATCGCCACGTCAGGCGTATAACGCCGCCGGCGGGGGCCGTCCATGTATTCGAATACTCGTGGCTGAGTTGCGATCGACGTGACGGACGGCGCCACTTCCAAGAATTGCAGCGCCAAGTTCTCGACGCGACTTTCATACTCCGCGGCCCTGACTGACTTTCGGCTTGGAAATTTTCCTCGCACGCCGCGGCCCGAGACGGTCACGATGCGGCGCGTCCGCCGTGATGAGGGTTGATGATTCGCTGAGGTTTGAGAGATTTCAGGCACGAGTCTTCTCCATCGCGTCTCTAGGAGACGCTTGCGTCTTGGAAATGCACCCCTTTTTCGACAGCAATGTGCTGTCGAAATCGCCGCCGAAAATGGACGAGCGAGGGCGAGAATTCGATCAGGTTTGATCGAATTTCTAGGGCGCAAATCGTAGGGGAAAAGAAGGACTTGACGCTGAGATCAGATGGGTAGAAACTCGGCTTTGTCGGGAGACGAATCGCTACTGATTCTGATCCAAAGCGCTGCAGGCCTTCGGGTTTGTGGCGCTTTTTGCTTTTTACATGGCTCCTCCATCACTGGTTGCGATGGTTACGTTTATCGGTGCGATACGGTTACGTTGAATCGCAGCATGCACGCGTGCGATTGCGTCCATATCTTCCTCTGACAGACCCGAGTCGCGCACAAGCGCGGCGATGACCCGGTACTTGTACACGGGCAGCGGATCTGACAAGTGAATGTAGCGTTGCGAACATGTGGCCACTATCGTAAGCTCTTGCTTGCCGTTAGCGTCTAGGTTCAGCGCGTCTCCTAACTGGTCAATGAATGCAACGCCGTCGGGCGTGCGGATCCCTCGTTCGATCGAACTGATGTAGCCGTCGTCGACTCCCACGCGGCGGGCAAGCTCGGTCTGTGAGATGCGGAGCTCTCGTCGACGGGTGCGCACGAAATTTCCAAGGTTTGTCACTTTGATATTCGACAGCAAGGTGATGTTGAGATGAATACCGAGGGTAGCTGGATTCAATCGGTTTCGCAAAGCCAATACGCAGCTATTTTTTTTGATAAATTTGGACGGAATGGCACATTTGTGGATGCATCTTTCGCGATACTTATAAAAATGTCTTTTTCAGTGAAAATTAATATATGTTTTTGAATTCGCATCGATGAAGGCAACGAAGTGACTGATGGCCGAAAGGTTCGTTGGATCCATTCAGGTGACGTTCGCTCAAAATTTTTTGCGAACGCTTGGAAGAGGGGGATTTGCTTCAGAGGCTGTGCCAAGGCTACTGACCGACGTACACCGTGGTTTCGACTCGTCGCTTTTAGGCGATCCGGCAAGTTTTGGGGTTAGCCACAAAGGATTCAGTAGCGCCCGACCTGGCGGCAATGATCCGCTTTTCTTGGCTGATTTCGAGCGCGACAAAGATTCCCTATCGGGTTTCTGCAAACGGTGACTTGGCGAATCATTGCAGCGTCAGGCGTATCGACGAAAAAGTCGGGCTCATAGTTACAGCCTGCGCAATATTGGATCTGCAACTCGGCCCCGCGGCTTCAGCCATTTATCGACAGGCGGACCAGCTTAGATAAGAACATCGAAATGTGATTCGGGGAGGCATCGGCCTTCTGTTTCGAGTAACGGACTCCTTTAAAACGCCGATGATATTGGACGCTTCGAACTTTTCTGGGAGCCGCTGCTCCGAAACGTTTTTTTGCCGGCGTGACCTTCACAAACCACCGCAGCGCCTCTTGGCTGGCACATCCATGCAACTGCGTGAATAAAAAAAATCCAGCTGTTTGAAAAGACGCCTGTCTCGGTCCGAAAGCGATCAATTCCGTACACTTCTCGATCGGTGTAAGAAAATTAGCTTTGACAGGTTTTGGACGTGACCAATGACTCGTACAGGGTCTTCGTACAGCCGTACCTTCGCATCCTGAAGGGAGTCCATCATTTCCAGAGTCTTTGCATATTGCCGTGTTAGCAGACACGACCAGACGACCGAGAATCAGCGCCGCGAAGTTGAGGCCGCCGGCTTCGCCCTCGATAATCGTCGCCCGGTAGAGGAGTCGATCAGCGGGTCGGTAGCGGTTGCGCAGCGCCCCGGCTTCACCAAGCTACTCGATCGGCTGGAAGAGGGTGACGTACTAGTCGTGACGAAGCTGGATCGACTTGGGCGCAACGCGATGGACGTGCGCGAGACTGTCGAGCGGTTGGCGGCTATCCCCTTTCAAGAACTCGGACCATATCCGACCAGCTCTCGCGCGGCGCCTCGGAATGGGCTATTCCGAGGCGCCCCCATACGGTTTCCACCTCAATTGCGTTTGGCAACGTCGACAAATAGCTGGCAATGCGCTGCCCTTCTCCTGATTCGGAGCCTTCCCACGCGCAGGACACGCGAACGAACCACTCGCCGCTGTTGTAGATCAACTCACCGGTGCTGCCGTCGTGATATGCCCAGTGCGCAATCGCCTTATCGGGATCCATGTGCACGGCCGCGACGCGCTCCGGATCGATGGTGGCATGGCTCGATATCCAATCGACGGGGCTTACGAGAGCGTGAACTTGTGTGTGACCGAGTTCGCTATTCCTTTACCGGTCAAAATCATTTCACGATAGTAATTAATCTCGTCCGTCGACTCGCCACCGCCAAAAGAACCGAGTTCTCCCAACGGACGATCGTTTTTTGCTACCTGCTCCGTGCAGCGGTCGATGCCGAGCTTGGTTAGCGCGAGTGAAGTGGGGGGGGGTGTGGGGGGGGGGGGGGCCCCCCCGCGCCGCCCGCCAGGACTGGGACGGCCCGGGGGCCCGCGAAGACTGGAATCGGGA